>DASWNS010000626.1:0-5986 GCA_036399115.1 Pyrinomonadaceae bacterium
GCACTCGTGAAAGTATACTGACGAACTCATGCACAAGTTTCTCCAGCACAGACGCCTGAACAACATTGAGCCGATGAGGTGCAAGCCCCGTCGCTCGGTATGCAGGTGGAGGCTTGCGCCGGAGTGGGCGCGACGATAGAAGTCACGAGGGGGATGCCGACTGCTGCCGCCAGCCCTAACCGGCGCATCATTTCGCGGCGCGTCAATCCGGTCTTCGCGCCCGCCGGTTTCCCCCCGCGCTCTTCGAGCAGTTTGAACTTTGCCAACTGTTCCAGCGCAAAACTGACCATCTCGTCGTCTGCGCCCGCAGGAAATTCGCGGCTCAAGTTTCCCGCGATCTCGGCGACGCTGCGCCGCCCGTCGCACTGCTTCCAGACGAGAGCGGCGCTACGGTTCAGGCAGTGTGCGCGGTGAGATTCGAGGTCGTACACGAGCGTCTCGTCCTTCAGCTCTTCGACGATCAGGTCGCGCTCGCGCGCTCGCGGCTTAAACATGCTCTCTTCTTTCATCGAGCCTCCGAATAAATTGATGGCGGGTAGAGTCTCCTACGACTCGCCGTGATGACAGTCCTCCCGCCCCGTCACTGATCTGTGTAAGGCTTGGGCGGGTGAACCACGGGCTACTATTTCGAACTTGCAAAGTTTTACCGGCGGTGAGAATCCCTAAGGGACTGAGCACGCGCGAATAACTGAGCACGCGTGAATAGATGAGGCGACTTGCGCAATATAGCACAACTTGTCTATGGCTAGAACAGCGATTCCGCCAAAATTTTTCGAGCGAAATCAAGGGCTTCGCCACGCCGCCCCATCAAGACGGGCGCGCTTGCAACAACCCGCTCCAGATAGGCTAAGGCCATCGCCGGTTCGGTACGCGCGGCGACGACGTGGCGTAGGAGCGCGAGCGCACCCTGCCCCGGCGACAGCACCTTCGGCCTCCAGCGTGCCCCTAAAGCGTACTCCGTGGACAGCACCAGGCCGACGGGAAGCGGCTTTGTGCCCGCGCGCCCGCCGAGTTCTTCGACTCCGAAGTTCTCTTGCCGCGTCTCTCCCTCCCGCCGCAAAGAGAGGGGCTTGGCGAAAGGGTGGACGCGCCCCCTCTCGTCGAGCACGGCGAACTCGTCCGAATAGTAGGTCGCCCCGGCGCGGACGAACTCCGCGATGAGCGTGGACTTCCCCGACATGCTTCTGCCCGGAACCAGAATGGCGCGGCCACGCCAGCCCACCACCCCGGCGTGGATGAATATGCGCCGCCGCGCGCGTTCGGCGACGAAGAGCCGTAGACGCGACTCCATGATGTCGAGCACCTCGCCCAAGTCGCGCGCCCGCGCCATCCGCACGTGATCCTCGTAGAGCAGGTTGAAGCGACTGACGCCGCGCTCCGCACGCGATGCGCCCCCAACGATCAAGGAGAACAGGCGCTCCACGGCAGAGTTACGCGAAGCCTTCCAGCCGGGCGGAAGATGTGGCAAGAGCTGCGCGAGCGCGTCAGCGTGATTGGCGCGTACGCCGACGCGCACGCCGTAGAGTGTGAAGGCGAGTCCTGCCGCCCAGCCCAGGCGGTCGAGTTTCTCGATTCAAGCAGTACGCGTGCGAAGGCGCGGCATTGAAGGCACCGCTGCCGTCGTCGGCTCGTTTCGTTTATGAATGGGGTCTTCAGACATTGCCAGTTTGACGGACGGGTTTAAGAAGAGCACAGCTTGACTTGAGCCGGGAGTTTTTCGCCGCCGGAGTTTTATTGACGACGCACCGCATCCTGCTCTTTTGTAGTGCAAATTTTTCGCAGCTATGCCCACCGAGGAGGCATCGTGGCATGCGAGCCAGTCCCGGTCAAGCGAGGCTTCTTTTATCGCGGGAGAAGAATCAGTTGTCCGGCCCGGTCGGGATGCCGGGTGCCGGAGCAGGCTCATGCTCCGCCGTCGGAGGCGTCGGAGCAATGGTCGTATTCGTCCCCGCCGACGGAGACGACGCGAGAGGGGCTGCGCCGTAATGGTGGAGGAGGCCGGCGACTTCGCCGTGCCCTTTGTGTTCGGCGATCATTAAAGCCGTCCGCCCGGTGATGGTTTCGAGTTCGGGGTCGGCTCCGCGCAGGAGGAGTGTGGAGACGACGTGCGGGTGGTTGTGGAAGGCTGCGATCATGAGCGCCGTCCATCCGTCCGTGACCTGCGCGTTCACGTCCACGCCCTGCTCCAAAAGTTCTGTGAGTTCGGAGAGGTCGCCGTCGCGCGCGGCGAAGAAGAGGCGCGATTGCCGCAGCTGTAGCACCACCCCTGCGTGCCCTTTGGCTAAAGCCAGGTCCAGACTCGACAGCCCTTGCCGGTTTCTCTTTTGCAGATCGCTCCCGGCGGCGAGCAACGCCTCGACGACGCGCGTGTGTCCCGCGCTCGCCGCGTACATCAGCGCGGTGTAGCCGAAGTTGTCCTGCGCGTTCACGTCTTCGCCCGCTTGAGCGAGGTGATCCTCGAACGTGGCGAGGTCGCCGCGCGAGGCGGCGAGCATCAGTGGGGTTATGCCGTTTTGCGCTGGCTTCATCGGATACTAACGCCCGGTCGGAGATCAAAGCTGTCACGAGAGAAGACTAAGTAGAACAGTTCGGGAGGAGGTGTCAAGGAATTCGCAAGCGTTGAACGGGCGCGGCATCTTCTTTATGCGGCGCTTCATTCCCTCCTCTGATGCCCGCTAGAGAGCCGCAACGCCCTCGCCGCACACGACGCCGCCAACGCGTGCGCCGCGCTCGAAAGGAGTTTCAATCTTTGCAGCAGACTTCCGCTCCGGTACCTGCTGGCCGCGCTCTTTTCGCTGGTGACGCTCTTCCTCATCGCGTTGCTCATCGACGCGCTCTCCGCGCCCTTGTCGCGCCGCCACGCAATGCTCTACAGTGAGGCATCACTCCAGCACTCAGGTCAGGAGAGAAAGGAACCTGTCCTTGCTTTCTCTCTTCCCCATTTCGCAATTTCGGCCAGTATCGTTTATGATGGTCAACATCTGGCATGCGGTGAATCCAAAATGCCAAGTGGTTGCTGGGGTGAGGACAGTAACCACATATAGAACAGGCGCGGTGGCCCCCAAGGCCGCTGCGCCTGTTCGCTTATTTGGCGGACGACTCCAAACGTTCCGGAGCGGCTTCCGCTTCTTAAGTCGACGCCAATCCCAAAGCACTTATTTGCGCTGTGCCAAGTTGAACTGCCCGGAACGGCCAGAGGTTGTTCGGGTTCTCGCGGCTCTGCGGGCGCAAGCCGGCGCGACGCGGCGGGGTTTGCGGCGTGGCATTAACTTTCGCGCCTCCTGTCTACGGAAAGAGTTTGCATCTTGACTCTGCCCCGGTAAGCGTTACAATCCACACAGCCTCAGGCCGCAACAGTCCTGCCTTTTGCGGCACAGTCAAATCACACGATACTTCTTCCACAGGAGTGTTCCAGATGAAAGTTATTCCTCTCCATTCCGCACCCTCCGGCGGTCGTTGTTCTTTATTGCTCCTCTTGATCGGGTTGTTTTGCTTCAACACTACAAGCGTTTCGGCGCAACAGGAGGCGACCAGTCCAGCCCGCGCCTCATCGGTCGTACGTGGTCGCATTGTCTACGAGGACACGGGCAAGCCGATGCGTTACGCGCGCGTCTTTCTCTCCACCGAGAAGAGCCGCCAAAGGGAGCGCCTCACCTCCACGGACGCGCGTGGAGAGTTCATCTTCCGCAACGTCGCCGCCGGAAATTATCTCGCGTCGGTCTTGCCGCCCGACGTGTTCGGCTCGAACAGCTACCCCTCCGCCCCGGAAGGCGGCGAAACCGTGAGCGTGGACGGCACCTCTGCCGTCGAACTCAAGCTGCGCGGAGCGCGCGGCGGGTCAATCAGCGGCAAGGTGACTTACGCGGACGGCGAGCCGGTCGTGTCGGCGCGCATTGTGCTCTTGCGCGCCGTGGGTGAGCACTGGAACGCGGTCGGGCAGTGCTGCACGGGCGGCCCTGTGACGGACGACCGCGGCGTCTATCGCCTCTACGGCCTCCCGCCCGGCGAGTACAAGGTGGGCGTGGCTGAAGAAGGTCTGCAAGTTGAAAGCAGCGAGGGCGGCGGAATTTCCTCCGGTTCCAACCAATCACTGCTGACCTTTTTTTACCCCTCGGTGGTGGGGCAGGAGATGGCGACATTAATCAAGGTTTCACCTGGGCGGGCGGTGGAGGGCATAGATGTCGCCTTGCCGGAGGTGCGCACGTTCAACGTCTCCGGCACCGTCTCGCTCGGCGGGCAGTTGATGCGGGGCGTGACCCTCACGCTACAGATGAAGAATTCGCAAGGCCATAAAATAGCGACCACTGATGCCGATGGAAAGTGGGTGTTCAAGTCTGTACCGGACGGCACTTACAGCATTTCCACGCAACCGGGCAGCGTGTCGTGGAACAGCGACCCGGAGATAACGGCCAAACTAATGAAAGCCGTGCAGACGTCGCGTAGTGTGACCGTCTCCGGCGCAGATGTCGAAGGGGTGACGATTGCTCTGTCGGAAGGCGCGGCGATCATGGGGACGGTGGTGGTCGAGGGGGGCGTCGCGTTGCCGCAACACATGGAGTTGATGACGACCCGGACTGACGATGCGTTGCGCCCATCGGGCGAAGGCATGGGGCGCGGAAAGGTCGAGCCGGGCGGCTCGTTCCGGATCGAAGGAGTGAAGCCGGGCGAGGTCTTCATCGACCTCGGAATCTACCCTTCAGGCTACCACTACGTGAAGTCGATTATGTGGAACGGGCAGGATTTGCTCAGAGAACCGCTGGCGGTGACAGGGGGGGGCGAGATCAAAAGAGTGCGCGTCACGTTGGCGACCGGCCTGGCGACGCTCAAGGGGAGCGTGACCGCAACAGTCGCCGCCGCTGGACAACAACTACAGCAGGCCGCTGAGCCGTGTGTGGTGGTGCTGGTGCCCGCAGACCCCGCGCTGTTAAGGAGACGCTCGTTCTACCTCTGGGCAGAGTTGAGTCCCGAAAACAAGTTCAGCATGAAGGGTGCGCCGGGCGAGTACCTGGCGATGCCTCTGAACCCGAAGTTCGGTAACAACCTGGCTCAGTACATAAAGGATCATGCGCAGGGCGCGCAGCGTGTGACGCTCAGGGCGAAAGAAGAGACGAAGCTGGAGTTGAGCCGTGGGTGTGAGCGGGAGACTGCGAAGTGATCGTCCCCGTCGTGCTCAAGGCGGTCGGGGAGTTGGCCTCCGGCCTCGGGCGCGGCCTTGCGAATACCAGCATCACTGGCCGGAAGGTTTCCGAATCGCTTTATCTATGGGCACGGGTTGGCCGAAGTCGGGCGTGCCGTCGGGCTTCCAGTTGAACGGTTGCGCTCTCGGCGAGCGATGGCCGCCGCAGCCCTGTTTCGACTTCGGGTTGGCATGATACAGAATCCAATCCTCCCGCCCGTCGGGCGACTTGAAGAAAGAGTTGTGCCCCGCCCCGTAGGCTCCCGCCACGGGCGATTGTTGGAAGACGGGGCGCGGTGATTTCGTCCACGATCTACGGTCGAGCAGGTTACTGTCGGCGGCGGCGGTCAGCATGCCGAGCGAATAATAGTTGGTCCAACAACCGCTGGCGGAATAGATCAGGAACAGTTTGTCTGCGCGCTTCAAAATTTGCGGACCCTCGTTGACATCGACGTGCGGGGGGTCTTCCGGGTCGCGATCCTCGCCCAAGTCTCCGACCTTCTCCCAGGGGTGTTCGGGTGCGGAGATCATCACGCGCGCACCTTCGAGCGTCCAGGGGTTTTTCATCCGTGCGATGTAGATGTCCTGACGACCGTTCGTGTCGCCCTCCCATCCAGACCAGACGAGGTAGAGTTGCCCTCGATGCTCGAAGACCGAGCCGTCAATCGCCCACTTGTCCGAAGGGTCTGCGAGTTTGCCCCGCATCACCCACTCGCCCCGCAGCGGATCGGGCGAAGCGTTCTCGATCACCCACAGGCGATGGTTGGCGTTGCGCCCGTCGTCGGCGGCGAAGTAGATGTACCACTTGCC
>DASWNS010000627.1:0-3711 GCA_036399115.1 Pyrinomonadaceae bacterium
GAGCAGCGGACGGGGACGAAGCATAGACGAATCACGGACCACGTTCGGGAATTTGAGAGGTTGAAGGACATATAGCACGCCCTTGCATCAGGTCGGATGCCTTAACGTGGATTACAACGGCTGAGAGAGAACCGCAGTTCCGCGCAGAGGCCGAGATTTATGGCAGCAAAATGGGGTCGCACGTCTATGTGCGACCCCATTCGTTCAGGCTCAATTGTTTTGACGTTGACCGGCGCGTGCGGCTTATTGATGCGCGCGGCCTGACTGGATCAACCTCTGTCTCGCGGTGTTGCCGGGGACAGCGACGTGCGTGGCCGGGTCGTACTCCTTGCCGACCGCCGGGCTGCCCTGCGGAACCCAGATTTCCACCCGCGTCGAACTGTACCCGCCCGGTATATAGCGCACGTAATAGCCGTCCGGGTGCAGCGACCAGCGACCGCCCGGCACGTCGCGGCTGCCCTCGCCGCGCGGAGCCGCCCCTGAGAGCACGGCGACGCGCTCCATCTCCGCAAACGATGCGCCCGGCGTCGTGAGCATCTGCCGGAGTTGCGCCTCGGCTTCCAAGACCTGACGGAGGGGCGCGGGAACGCCGCCGAGCGCACCCTGCAATTGCGAGTTGGAGAGAACGTCGAGCGCGCTGCGGTTGAGCGAGGCGAGTTGGCGCGGCGTCAACAGTTGCGAGGCGACGGCCTTGATTTCGCCCTGCAAGTCCTCAAACTTCGCGCGGGCGATGATCGCCCAGAGAAGTTGCTGGATTTTTTGCTGCGGGATTTCGGGGCGGTTGACGGAGTTGCGCACGATGGTCATCACGGCGTCTTCGGCAGGGCCGAGCGGGGGCGCGTAGAGATAGCCATCGCCGCCGCCGGGGCCGTGCGTCCCGGCCTTGAGGCAGTAGCTCTGCGTCTGCATCTCGTAGTAGCCGGGCTGCACGACGAAGCCGCCGTTGGGCGTGCGTTGCAGCGTCATCAGCGAGCGTTTAGCTTCGCGCGGCGTGAAATTGTCTTTCGACGCGTCTGCCCATTTCGCATCCGGCAGGCTCGTCGTGATCGGCGGCTTGCCTTCGAGCAGCGAAGAGACGCCCGGCGTCTTCTTCTTCAACTTGTCCCCGAGGCCGCCAAGTCCGCCCAACTGCGCGCGGGCATCCGTCGCGCCCGAAAGCAGCAGCAACAAGACCGCAAACGCGGCAATAAATTTAAAGCGTTGTATCTTCACTAAAAATTCTCCCTGAAAATTAAGGACTGAAATTTGAGGTTGATCCCTCGATCCTGAAAAAACTTTAGCGGCGAAGAGTCGTTTCCAGCCGGCGCGTTTGCAAGAAGCCTAGACGCCCTATCCGGCCTGATGGTTGTCTTGATCGGGGGATTGTGTCAACGGCAGCGTCGGATGACGAAATAGCCGCCTTACCGCCGCTTGACATCTTATACGGCATTCTTGACATCTCATACGGCACTATTGAAACTTTAGATCATACACTCTTCGAAAGACAGGGAAATTTTACGAGCAAGGGGCAGATGTGAGCAAATGAATAGGCTGTTCGACGTAGATTGGAATCTTCTTTTCATTCCCGATACTCCGGTACTTGAGATCATCCTTCGCGGGACAATTCTCTACATTATTATCTTCTTCTTCGTACGCGTCCTACCCAACAGACAGATCGGCGGGGTTGGGATGAACGACCTGCTGCTCATCGTGCTCATTGCGAGCGCGGCGACCAACGGACTGGCCGGTGATTACAAGTCGATCACTAGCGGAGTCGTGCTCATCGCTACGATTATCTTTTGGAGTTATCTGTTTAACTGGGTCGGCCACCGCTTCTCACTTTTCCACAGAATGTTTCACCCCGAACCCACACCGTTGGTGAAAGACGGCGAGATACAGCGTGACAACATGCGCAGGGAACTCGTCACGGAGGAAGAACTGATTGGGAAGCTACGACGGCAGGGGATCACGGATGTCAAAGGCGTCAGCGAAGCACACGTCGAATCCGACGGCCAGATAAGTGTTATTGAACGAAAGTGAAAATAGACGCACGCGGCCTGCTGCTATCGCCTGCTTACGCGGGTTGAAATTGAGCGTCGCGCGTGGCGTCTCATTCGAACTTACGCGTTTTGTTTTCGATGGGAAACAGTTCGGTTCTGTTTTCGACCACGCTCCGCGCACCGTCTCCGGCAGGAGGGACGGCAAGCGCGCGGCGGGTGGCGCGTGAGTCACCGGCTTTAGGCCGTCGTGGTTGCTCAACTGACGGAGCTTGTGTCGCCGCCGCGCCTGAGGTGGATGGGCTCCTGTTCTCTCGTCTGTGCGTTGAGCAACTCGGTCGTCCCTTCCGTGACGGAGTGCCCGATGTGGCGCGGAGGCAAGGCGGCGGGTTCGATGTTGGGCAGCGTTTGCACGCGCCTGCCCGGCAGTGTGCGCGTCTCTTCTCGCCGGGAGGCGAGGGCGGCGTTCAGCCTTTGCCACGCGAAGCGGCCAACCAGAAAGTTGAACAGCGAGATCACGGCCATCACGGAGAGCAGGAGCCACAGCCCTTTCGTCGTCACCGCACCCTTCTTGAGATAGACGACGAGGGCGAGGAGTGCGATGGCGATGGAGGAGAGCGACAGGATCGTGCTGGTGACGACCGACGTGTGACCGGCGCGCGTTTCGGCGGCCATGCGCAGCACGTCCAGTTCGGCCTGCTCGGAAGTCATCGGCGCGCCGCAGCGACGACAGAAACGGGAGTCGTCCGTGGCCTCCGTCGCGCAACCGGCGCAGACCTTTTCCGCCGCGCGGGTCGAGGCGATGGCGACGATGGCCTCGGCCTCTCGCGTCAGCACCTCTTTCTCGCCTTTGGAAAGCCAGGGGTGATTGATGGTGTAATCAAAGGTGGCGTGCGTCGAGTGCTCGCCCGCGCTTTTGAGGCGGACGATGAGCGTCATCGGGTAGTCGAGCACGTCCGCTGAACTGTACCAGACGCCCCACCCGCGCGCCCCGCGCCTTCCGTGCAGGGCGGGTTCTTCTTCGAGCAGGTCGTAACCGAGGCGTTCGAGCGCGACGCCGAGGCGTGCGCGCACGCTTTCGATATTCCCGGCCAGCACGCGCTTGAGATAAATCTCCGTGGTTTGCGAGCCGTAGCCGCCGACATCTATGAAGTTCGACATGCAGATACCTCTACTGCGGAATTGCGACGAATGAGCAGTTAAGATTACGTCTGAGCGGGGCGTGAGGTTTCCATTTCACCCGGACATGCAATTCCGCGCCGTCGCAACCGGACGCGCAGCCTAGACGCGCTCGACGAGCAGGGCGAGGCCGAGGCCGCCGCTGACGCACAAGGTAGCGAGGCCGCGACGCGCGTTTCGTTTCTGCATTTCGTGGAGCAGCGTCGTGGTAATGCGAACCCCCGTGCAGCCGATGGGGTGGCCGAGCGCGATTGCGCCGCCGTTGACGTTTAAGCGCGCGGCGTCGAAACCGAGTTCGCGGTCGCAGGCGATGACCTGCGCGGCGAAGGCTTCGTTGAGTTCGACGAGATCAATGTCCGCGAGCGACAGGTTTTGCCTGGCGAGCAGGGCGCGGATGGCGGGCACGGGGCCGATGCCCATCACTTCAGGCGCGACCCCTGCGATCTCGTAATCGACGATGCGCGCCAGAGGCTCGACGCCCTTTGTCTCCCGCAACGCCTCTTCGCCGAGGACGACGACGGCAGCCGCGCCGTCGGTGATGCCGGACGAGTTGCCC
>DASWNS010000628.1:0-8113 GCA_036399115.1 Pyrinomonadaceae bacterium
GAAGCCCATAGCCTCCGCCAAGCCCATCCAGAGGCGATTCGGCACGACGAGCGACTTCGGCAGAAACGCGCCGAGCAGCATGAGCGTCGCGCCCACGGCGACGAGCGAAACGGAGAGCGTCGGGTACTTTCCGCGATAAAGCCACCAGCCGCCGAGTCCTAAAAGGACGCCGCCCACCAGCAACCCGAAGTCGCGCTCGGTGCGATAAGAACGCTTCTGTGGCCGCTTGGACAGGGCTGTTTCCTCACCTCGAACAAAACTTCTCTGCGTGAAAATGTCGCCGGACATTCAAGGAAGCCAATGTAACCATGCGCTCTTTCGAGCGTCAAGCAAGCATCTCACGCCCCTTCCGCGAAGGGACGCGGGCAGAAAGTCCGCGCAAGTTAACCGGGCGCGCGAAGCATTAAAAAGTTCCGCCCGTCTCTTCGTGAAGAGACGGGCGGAACTTTTCGCATTTAAGTCGAGAGTAGCTTTTAGCTCTCGGCGATGGGGGTGATGACGCCCGCCGTCGGGGTCGTCGCGTCGTTGCGGTTGGTGCCGAACGTCTTGAGCGTCCCGCCGACGTTTTGGAGTCCGGTCGAGTTGCCGTTCAACAAACTGCCTGCGACGCGCGCCGTACCGGAATCAACCCGGACGCCGCTCGTGTTATAGGCGATGACGCAATTGTCAACGCTGACTTCCGAGGTCGCGCCGTTCACGCGGACACCGGCGGAACTCGCACCGTTGTTGGTCGAGAAGACGCAGTTGCGCAACGAAGCGAGCGAGCGCAGGGCGGCTTCAAAGCCGTCGCCGCAGTTGTTCATCATCACGCCGTCGAGCGTGGCGGCGATGAGGCCGCTGGCGTTGCTGGCATTGAGAATGACGCCGTTGCCCACACAGTTTCTGATGGAAACATTCTTCATGTAGAGTTCGGTGACATTCGCGCCCGCGATATTGATGTCAACGCCGTCGCCAGTGAGGCCGTCAATGTTCGTGTTCTCGATGTGGAGGGCAAGACCGGCGATCATGCGTATGCCGTCCGTGCCGCTGCTCGCGCCGTTGATGTCCAGCCAGTTGAGACGCACCGTCTTGCGTATGTCGGCTGCGTCCGTGATGTTGACGAGAAAACCCTGGGGTGCGAGCGCGGAGAGCACCGAGCCGTAGCCCTGGCCTCCGCCGCCGCCGTTCACGGTGATCGATTTGGTGATAGTTAGAGTGCCGAAGCCGCCGGGGTCGAGCGTGCTGATTTCGCCGTCTTTAGCGGTCTTGGAGATCGCGCCCGCGTAAGTTTTGCAGGGGGCGGTGCGGCTGCACGGGTTAACGTCGTCGCCGACGCCCGACACCCAGGTGCGTGTCGCCTGCGCCTGAGTCAGGGAGGCAAGGGCAAAAATGAAGATGATAGAGGTGAGAATACTGAGGGTGAAGCGGCCTTTATTCATTGGGAACTCTCCTTCGAAGATGGGAAATGCTGTTTTGTGGTGATTGTTGATAAGACGTTTCGTCACGTTGCGGGTCTACGTGTGCGCCGCATGCGAGGGCGGCGGGGTTAGCAGTTGAACTATCAAGACACAGAGAAAGGATGCTCGTCTCCGGCCTCCATTCATGAAGCGCGTAGCTTTCTATACTAATTTTCTCAGGCTGTCAATAGTTGGCAGGGAGTCTCGACCGCGAAGCTGCGCGCGTCGTCTACGCGCTCCCGCAGCCTGCGATTCTTGACACTGTTTTGAGCGCACACCTATACTCGCACACTTAATCGGCTTAACTAATTTCCCCGCAAGCGACGGTCAAGCATTTAAATTTACGCAGCGACGGGCGCGTGTGTCGCCGTTAAATTCGAGTTGAGTCCCGGCGCAACGCAGCGCGAGACTTCACGCCTTCAAACACTTCATGCAAAAATTTTTCGTCACGGGCGGCGCGGGCTTCATCGGCTCGGCCTTTATTCGACAGGCGCTCGCGCGTTGGCCTGACGCCGAGATCGTCAACTTCGACGCGCTCACCTACGCGGGCAATCCAGACAACCTCTCCGGACTCGACGAGACGCGCCATCGCTTCGTGCGCGGCGACATCACCGACCGCGAAGCGGTGCGCGCCGCGCTCACGGAAGGCACGGACGCGATCTTCAACTTCGCAGCCGAGTCGCACGTAGACCGCAGCATCGAGCGGGCGGATGATTTCCTGCGCACGAACATCCTCGGCACGCAGGTCTTGCTCGACGCCGCACGCGAAGGCGGCGTCCGCCGTTTCGTGCATATCTCGACGGATGAAGTGATGGGCAGTCTGCCGGAAGACGAGAGCGCGTTCTTCACGGAAGAGTCCGGTTATGCGCCAAACAGTCCTTACGCGGCTTCGAAGGCGGCAGCCGAACATATCGTGCGCGCCGCGCGCCACACCTTCGGACTCGACACCGTGACGACGCGCTGCGGCAACAACTACGGGCCGCGCCAGTTTCCCGAAAAGCTGATCCCGCTTTTGCTCTCAAACGCGCTCAACGACGAACCCATCCCCGTCTATGGCGACGGGCTGAACGTCCGCGATTGGATTTACGTCGAAGACCACTGCCGCGCCATCATGCTCGCTTACGAACGTGGCGAAGCGGGCGGCATCTACAACATCGGCGCGCGCAACGAACAACGCAACATCGAAGTGGTCGAATCAATCCTCGCCGCGCTCGGCAAACCCGCGTCGCTCATACGCTATGTCAAGGATCGTCCCGGCCATGACCGGCGTTACGCGATTGACCCGGCGAAGGCGGAGCGCGAACTCGACTGGCGACCCGTCGAGACGTGGGAGAGCGGCCTCGCCAAGACGATCCGCTGGTACGAGGAGAACACCGTGTGGATCGCGCGCGTGAGGAACGGCGCGTATAGAGATTTTTATGCGCGGCAGTATGGCGTGGAGGTCGGCGCAAAGTGAAAGTTTTGATCACGGGGGCAGGCGGAATGGTCGCACGCGCGCTCGCGGCGCATTGCGCGTCGCGCGGCGATACGGTCTTCGCACACACGCGCGAAACGCTCGACATCACGAACGCCGGGAACGTGCGCGAAGTTTTCGCACGCGACCAGCCGGAGACGGTGATCAACTGCGCCGCCTGGACGGATGTTGACGGTTGCGAACTAAATCCCGAACGCGCGGTCTTGGTCAACGCCGAGGCGGTCGAGATTCTGGCGACTCACAGCCGGATGGCGGGCGCATCGTTCGTCACGATCTCGACCGATTACGTTTTCGACGGCGCAAAGGAAGGCTTCTACACGCAGCGCGACGACCCCGCGCCGCAGAGCGCCTACGGCATTGCGAAACTTCAGGGCGAGCGTCGCGCTTTGCGCGCCTCGGCGCGAACCGTCGTCGTGCGTTCAGGCTGGATTTTCGGCACGGGCGGCAGAAATTTTCTCGCCACCGCCGTCGAACGCGCGCGGCGCGGCGAACATCTCAAGGCCATCAGCGACGCCTACGGCACGCCGACCTACGCGCCACATCTGGCGGCGCGTTTGCGCGAACTGGCCGAGCGCGATCTTCCCGGCACCTATCACGTCGTCAATAGCGGCGCGGGCGCGAGTTTCTTTGAGTTTGCGCAGGAGGCCGTGCGTGCGGCGGGGGTGGAAGGCGTGGAGGTCGAGAGCGTCGCATCGGACACGCTCGCGCGTCCCGCGCCGCGCCCGCGCAATTCGCGTCTGCGCTGCCTGCTCTCGGAAGCCATCGGCCTCGCACCTCTGCCCGAGTGGCGCGAAGCGTTGCGCGAGTTCGCCGGAGCGGGAAAGACGGAAGGAGAAGAGGGAAAGGGCAAAGGTTAGAGGGCAAACCGGGGAGAAAACAGGCGGCGCACCAGATCGCTTCTCCTTTTCCCTGAGCCTCTTCCCCTTTTCCCTCTTGTCTTTACGCCTTCATCCTTCTCCGCATCTCTGTTATTATGCGTCGTTTGTTAGCGTCCCCGACCGAGTTGGTATTTCTCAAGTTTTAAGGTTGAAAGAAGATGTCCCAAGATAATCGCCTGCTGCCGTTGACTCCCGGTACGAACCTCGACCGCCCGTTGCGCGAACTGACGCAACCCGAGAGGCCGAACAACACCTACGCGCTCGCCGAGCCGACGCACTTGCGCGACTATCTCCAAGTCGTCTTAAAACGCAAGTGGCTCATCCTGAGCTTGATCGTCGTCGTCACGTCGCTGGTGGCGATCCAGATGTATCGCATGCCGACGATCTACCGTTCGGAGTCAATCATTCAGATCGAGCAGAAGAAGACGAACCTTTTGAAGACGAAAGAGTTTGTCCTCAACGCGCAGACCGACCCGGCCTACTGGGGCACGCAACTCAAGCTCCTTGAGAATCCGCGCCTCCACCGCAAAGTGATCCTCGCGCTCGACCTGCAAAACAATCCTTCGTTCGTCGGCGGTCAGGCGCGCCCGAGTCTGTTCGCCACCGTGCGCCGCATCTTCTCGCGCGAGAAACCGGCGGCCAACGCCCCGGCAGCCGCGCCCGTGGGCGGCCTCGACGTGGTTAACGACGCGCCTGCGGCCACCACCACGGTCGAGACGGAGAACCTGTCGCCCCAGCAGGCCACGAAGCTGCTCGCCTATGAAGACATCATGCGGGCTGGCCTGACCATCACTCCGGTCGAGCGCACCAACCTCGTCAAGATCGTCTACGAGCACACCAACCCTGAACTCGCCATGAAGATTTCGGACACGCTCGCCGCCGTCTTCATTCAGGACAACCGGGAACGCGAAACTTTCGGCTCGGAAAAGTCTGCCGAAAGTCTCGCCAAGAACATCACCGACCTGCAAATCGCCTACCGGCAGAAGCAGGAAGAGATCATCGCCTTCAAACGCAGCCACAACCTGCCGCTCGGCGCGGCGGACGGTCAGGATTTGACGAAAGCGATCCTCGGCATGTCCACCACTCAGATGATGCAGGCCGAAGACAAGCGCAAGGAGTTGGAAGCCTCCTACCGCGTGGCGCAGAACACGCAGGACATCTACTCCATTCCGGAGGTGATGGCTAACAAGTCTGTACAGGAGTTGCGCGACAAGTTGAGCACGCTTGAGGAACAGCGTCAGGCATTGCTCGTGCAGTACACGGAAGAGTGGCCTGCCGTGAAGAAGATCGACAAGCAGAAGGCGCAGGTGCAGGCTTCGCTCGATAAGCAGGCGCGCGACGTGGTGCGAACGATTGAAGGCAGTTACAAAGCGGCGGTGATGCGCGAAAACTCGCTCCGTCAGTCGAACTCTACGGCGCGCGGGCAGGCGAACGCGCAAAGCCAGTCCGAAGGTCATCTCGACATCAAGCTGCAAGAGCTGGAAACGATCAAACAACTCTATAACACCGCGCTACAGGGCAAGAAGGAATTCGACGTGTCGGGCAACGAAACGCCGAACAACATCACCGTCTCCACGCCCGCGCGGCGTGCGGAGATCGTCGGGCCGCCGCGTGTGCGCAACATCCTGCTCGGACTGTTGCTCTCTTTGGCGGCGGGCATCGGCCTCGCCTTCCTGCTCGACTACCTCGACGACACGCTCAAGTCTATCGAAGACGTGGACAGGCACATACACCTGCCGACGCTCGCCCTGATCCCTGCCCCGCGCGCCGAACGCCGCTTCATGCCTGCGCGCGCGGCGCTCGCTTCGCCGCCGGGCGGAGAAGCCCCGCCCACTGCGCTGGCGCTCATCGAAGAGAAGCGTTCGCCCGTGGCGGAGGCTTATCGCCACCTGCGCACGTCGCTGCTGCTCTCTTCCGCGGGACAACCGCCGAAGACCGTGCTCGTTACTTCGAGTCAACCGTCCGAAGGCAAGACGACCACCGCCGTCAACACCGCCGTCATGCTCGCGCAGACGGGCGCGGAAGTGCTCATTCTCGATTGCGATCTGCGCCGCCCGCGCATCCACGCGCATTTCGGTCTACAGAACACGCGCGGCGTGACCAACTACCTGTCGGGCGAGGCCAACATCAGTTCGCTCATACAGGAATACGACAAGCTGCCGAACTTGAAGATCATCACTTCCGGTCCCGTCCCGCCCAACTCGGCGGAACTCTTAGGCTCGGAAGAGATGCGCCGCCTGCTCGTCCTGCTGAGCGATAACTTCACGCACATCATCATCGACTCGCCGCCCGCCATCTCTTTCACGGACGCCTCGATTCTTTCGACGATGGTAGACGGCGTGATGCTCGTCGTGCACGGAGGCCGCTCGTCGCGCGCCGTGGTGCGCCGCGCCAAGCAGCAACTCCTCGATGTCGGCGCGCACATCTACGGCATCGTCCTCAACAACGTTAAGCTCGAATCATCCGACTACTACTATTACTCCGGCTACTATTCGAGCTACTACGCCAACGAAGACGAAGACCAGACCGTCGCCACCGAAGCGGACGACATGGTCGAAACGGCCAAATCGAAATAACGAGTCCCGCAGTTCCGAAGTCCCGCAGTCCCGAGTCTTAAAACAGCGTCTTTGACTTGGGACTGCGGGACTTCGAGACTTGGGGCTGCGAGATTTTATGAGAGAATTTTGCGCCATCGCCGACGACGTAGTGCTCGGGCGCGATGTGCAGATTTACAACTTCGTCAATCTCTACGGCTGCGAGATCGGCGACGAGACGCGCATCGGCACCTTCGTGGAAATTCAAAAGGGCGCACACGTCGGAGCGCGCTGCAAAATTTCCAGCCACACTTTTATCTGTGAAGGCGTGCGAGTCGAAGACGAGGTCTTCATCGGCCACGGCGTACAGTTCATCAACGACCGTTACCCGCGCGCCACGCGCGCCGACGGCACGCCGCAGACCGAAGCCGACTGGACGCTCGAACGCACCATCGTCCGGCGCGGCGCATCCATCGGCACGGGCGCGACTATTCTCGGCGGCATCGAGATCGGCGCACGCGCCACGGTCGGCGCAGGCGCAGTCGTCACGCGCGACGTGCCCGCCGGAGCCACCGTCGCAGGCAACCCTGCACGAATTCTAAAACAGTGACGAGTGACAGGTGACAAGTTAAAACAGTGAAGCGTGACAGGTGACGGGTGACGAGTTGAAGCCAGGAACTTGTCTTTCATCCTGTCGCTTGTCGTTCGTCACTCGTCGCCCGTCACCCTTTTAACTTGTCACCCGTCACTCGTCACTTGTCACGGCTCTTATGATTCCATTTGTTGATCTGCAAGCGCAGTATCGCGCCATCAAGCTGGAAGTTAATGAGGCGATTGCGCGCGTCGTCGAGAGCGCGGCCTTCGTTCTGGGTCGTGAGGTGGAGGCGTTCGAGTCGGCCTTCGCCGGTTATCTCGGCGCGCGTTTTTGCGTCGGCGTGAGCAACGGGACGGCGGCGATCCAACTCGCCCTCATGGCCTGCGGCATCGGCGCGGGCGACGAAGTGATCGTCCCCGCCAACACGTTCTTCGCCACTGCCGAAGCCGTCTCGACCGCAGGCGCAACGCCCGTCTTCGTCGATGCCGACCCCATCTCATACACGATTGATGTCAACAAAATTGAAGCCGCGATCACGGAGCGTACGCGCGCCATCATCCCCGTGCATCTCTACGGTCAGGCAGCCGACCTCGACGCGATCTTCGAGATCGCCGCGCAACGCGATCTCGCCGTCATCGAAGACGCGGCGCAGGCGCACGGCGCGCTCTACAAGGGCAGTCGCGTCGGCGCACGCGGGCGCGCGAACTGTTTCAGCTTCTATCCCGGCAAAAATCTGGGCGCATACGGCGAGGGCGGCGCGGTCGTAACGAACGACGCGGAAGTGGCGCGGCGCGTGCGACTCCTGCGCGACCACGGCTCGGAGCAGAAGTATCGACACGAGATCATCGGCTACAACTTTCGCCTCGAAGGAATTCAGGGCGCGGTCTTAAACGTCAAACTAAAATATCTGGACGGCTGGAACGATCTGCGCCGCGCGCACGCCGCGCGTTACCGCGAGTTACTGGCCGAGGCGCACCCCGGCGGCAGCGACGACGACAGCGGCACGCTCACGCTCCCGCAGGAGTCGCCTTACGCGCGCCACATCTATCATCTCTACGTCGTGCAAAGCGTTGAGCGCGATGCGCTGCAAAAGCACTTGAGCGCGGCGGGAATTCAGACGGGCATCCACTACCCTGTGCCCGTCCACCTGCAACCCGCTTACGCGTCGCTCGGGCACAAACCGGGCGACTTCCCCG
>DASWNS010000629.1:0-9363 GCA_036399115.1 Pyrinomonadaceae bacterium
TCCATAGACTTTAGCTCGAACTGGTCTGGGGACAGGAAGTGCAATTCGAACTCGTCCTGCGACATAAATTGCACGGAGGCTCCCCAACGGCGGAAACGGTCTTTGCTCAACGGCACAAGGCCGGGTCCACCGGCGACGCGAAATCTCCCACGGTCTACCACCAGACGCATCGGCTCGCCCGTCTGCTCATTGAAGAACAGGCCACTCTTGGCGTTCACTTCCGGTAAGGCATCGGCGGGAAGCGCGGGAGGCGCCCCGGCCTCGGGTGCCGGCGCGGGCGCGGCTGGCAGAAACTGGTTAGCGACGCGGTGGGCAAGCGCCGTCGCGGCCATTGCGTCCGAATTGCACATGACGGCTATCGAAAGGCTCTGCGCCGGAAGGCGACCCAGCCATGAATGGTATCCAGCCGCGCCGCCGGAATGCCACACCATCTTACCGTCGCCGTAAGGCTCCACGGTCAGGCCACGGGCGTAGCTGATCTGCCTGCCGTTGTTCAGCCTTGCAGGTTCCTGAAGCTTTTCGCTGACGAACGCGCCGAGACGTGCGTTCGTCAGCGCATCGTTCCAGATGAGGAGGTCGCTGGCCGTGCTCAAGAGTGCCCCACCGCCGCCGCGGTCGTTGCCGAGCAGCATATCCAGCCTCCAGCGATTGCCCTCCTTCTCGTAAGCGAGGGCGCGGTTCTTGACGACGCTGCGCAAATCGTCGATGTATGTGGTCGTCTTCATCCCGAGCGGCTCAAACAGTCGTTTGCGCGTGAATGCGGAGAACGGCATCCCGCTCGTGCGCGCCACGATCTCTGTCAACAGCACATAGCCGCTGTTCGAATACGACCACTCCTCGCCGGGCGCGAAATTGAGGCCACGCTGGCGCAGGATTATTGTCAAGGCGTCTGGATCTCCGCCTGCCAGCGGCAGCAACCCGGTCCAGTCGCGGAGGCCGCTGGTATGTGTGAGCAGATGGTCTAGCGTGATCTTGTGGCCGTAATCGGGCAACTCCGGAAGATACTTGCGTATGTCTTCGGCAAGAGAAAGGCGCTTCTCTTCGATGAGGAGGAGGACTGTCGCGGCGACAAACTGCTTCCTCAGCGATCCGGCATCGAAGACCGAGGCCGGGTTCAATGGAACGTCGCGCTCAAGGTCAGCCGAGCCGTAAGCGCGATTCACGACCAGCTTTCCCTGCTCCGAGACGGCGACCGCGCATCCGGGCGCGTCTGCCTTAGCCCAACTGAAGACCTTGTCGATCTCGGCGGTCTTGTCCTGCGCGTATGCAGTCGTGCCGACAAGCAAGACGGTGACCACAAACGATACTAGTCTGAACATTCAAATCCTCCATTTGAAGCGTGGGAAACTCCCCGGTCGGCTGTGGCGCAAATCGGCACCGCCCGACAGTGCCTGCACGCCGTTGGAATAGGTCTTGGATACGTCGCGAATGTGTAGTTTCATTAAAACAATCGTCGTTTGAAAAGTACTTTGCAAGATAAAGCAAGCAGGTGCTCAAGTCAAGTGGGTCGGGTTGCGCGACCTGTTGGAGCGTGGCTACGACATCAACTCGTCGCGAATAAAAGAGCGAGCGGGGCGGCCATCAAACTCCGGCAACCGTGCCTGCAAAACCCCTGCCGGGCAGGTGCTCAGGCTTAAACTCTGTCCCATCACGTTGAATGAGTTGTTGGATGAGGCAATCCGATAAACTAAAGGCCGGTTCAGTAGTCTGCGCGAAGAAGGTATGTCCCGTAACCGACTACCTCCCTCGCGATTGAATATAGATCCCTCAGTTCGAAGTATCGCGCGTGCGCGGAAAACACCGGCGTGACTCCCGAACGCTTCAACGCTAACCTCGTGCGCGAGACATGGAAATACTGAGAGATGACCATCGCACTCTGCCACGCGTTTTCTCTCATCATCCGAGCCGCATTCCTCGCCGTCAGATGTGTTGTGGCACCTCCGCTATCGACGTGAATGCGGTTGTCGGGCACCCCGTTCTCGACCAGATAACGCTTCATCACCTCCGCCTCATCGAACCCTTCGCTGCCCACCCCGCCGCTGACGATCACGTTGGGGAACAGCCCCTGCCGGTAAAGGGCGACGGTTTGGTCGAGCCGGGCGCGTAGTCTCGCTGAAGGGCGTCCGTCTTTTTCGACGGTGTTACCGGGGACAATAGCCACGTCGGCTGCGTGGATGTCATCGGTCAACCCATCGGCCACAATGAGCGAGGCCGCCAGGGTAAAGGCCAGCATGATCGGCAAGGCCGTGAGGAGTAGCACCCGCTTAATTCTTTTTCGCCAGATGTGTTGCATACATAGAAGTATCTAACGGCAGGCATCACCCGACGCGCATTCAACCTCGAACCCACACAAGCTAACGGGGAGAGACGTGCCGATTCGCGGTCGAGTGCATGCCGTTGTCGGGCGCGGGTTGTACAAAATAATCTTCCATACCGGGCACCGCCGATACTCTACTCTTTAGCTTGTGCCTCTTTCTCCATAATCACCATGTTCTCACCTCGACCTACCAATCCCACGAGCACAAATCCGTCGGCTTCAGATTGTGCCACTTCCTTCTGTAGTGTCGAGGTTCGGTTGGTGGCTAGCAGACGGTACTGGTAACGCTTGCTCGATTTGGGTGTCTGCTCAAGGACGGAGACGATCTCGTTGCTCAGAAATCCCTCCTTCGCAGTGATCGTACGGGGCAGGAGGCGGAAGCCCTCTTGCGCCGCCTGATTAAGCTCCTTCTCCATCGTGCTCGTGCGCGTTGTCGCCAGCAGCCGGTACTTGTAAGTATCCGGTGGCTGCGTCACGCGTTCAAGGAAGAGCACCATCTCAGACTGGCCGCAACTCGACGCGGCAGAAATGATGCGGAAGCCCTGAGCCGAGGCTTCATCAAGCTCCTTTTGCATGGTCGAGGTTTTAACCGTCGAGAGCAAAAGATAGCGATTTTCCGGGTCTATCTTCAATTTGCCTTGTGCCGCTGTAGAAACGGCAGTCAGCAGAATTAAGGGAAGGACAAGCGCGTGCATTGCTTTCATCTGTCTGTCTCCTGAGAAAATGGTTAGAGCAAGTTTGTTCCGCCTTATAGGATAAGGTATGCGTGGTTGGTTAGCACAACCGGACACCGCTCGAAGCACCCAACGACAGCCATCACCCGCGCTCTGTTGCCATGACAGATAAAAGATCTGCTGCTTGGGCGTCTTGGGTGCGTGCCGTTGCAGGCGTGCCTCGAAGGATGCCGGAGCTTATTTTAGTGGTTGCTTTACGCTGCCAGAATATTATATTGTAATCAATAGTGTTTCGGCCTTCACCTGTGGCCGTTTCCTTTCCAGACCTCTCGGAACTTTCCATAAACAAGCTCTTACCGATTTTGTTTTCTTGCTCCGTGACTAAGACTGCTTGAAGCCTGCACAGTAAAACCACCCTGAACATTTATCGTTTCGATAATTAACGTCTGCAAACAAATCTGTCGCCTTTGAGGAATGTATCCATGCGCTCAACTCGCCTTTCTCCATACTTTCGACTCCTTTCTTTAGTCTTACTCGTTACACTGTTCGCCGCAGGCAATGTTTCGGCGCAGACGACCGGGTTCACTTATCAGGGCAGGTTAACCGAAGGGACGACACCTCCCAACGGCACCTACGAGATGGAGTTCAAACTCTACGACACGCCGACGGGAGGCACTCAACAGCCGCAACCGAATCCCATCACGATTGCTCTAACAGCCGCAAACAATAGTGCGGTAACGGTGACGAATGGCGTCTTCAGTGTGCAATTGGATTTCGGTGCGAGCGCTTTCCCCGGTGCGGCGCGATTCCTGGAGATCAGTGTCCGGCACAACAGCGGCGAGGCGTTTACAGTCCTCTCCCCGCGCCAGCAGATCACCTCCACACCCTACGCCATTAAGAGTCTGAACGCGGAGACGGCAGCGACGGCGACAAGTTTTAGCGGCTCCCTCACAGGCGATGTGACCGGAACACAGACGACCACGGTCGTCGGCACCGTCGGCGGCGTCAGCGCGGCTGATGTGGCGAGCGCGACGAGTGCTTCCAACGCTGCGACGAGCAGCAACACCGCCAGCGCAATCGTCAAGCGCGACGCCTCCGGCAATTTCTCCGCAGGCACCATCACAGCCACACTCGACGGCAACGCCGCCTCGGCCACGACAGCCACGACGGCGACGACGGCGACGACCGCCACGACCGCCTCAGGCGTCAGCGCCTCCGCAGGCAATAGCGTCGTCACAGCCATTAACGCTGGCAGTTCATCCGTCAACACCGCGCACGTCGCGGGCGACGTGGAACTCGCGCCCTCCGCCCAGCAGACGACGAGCAGCACGAACCACCTCATCAACCTCAAACTCGTCAGCACCGACCCGCTCAATCACAAGCTGGGCGCGCCGGGGCAGAACGCGCTCCTCTCGCTCAGCGCGAGCGGGACATATCGCGACAACAGCACCCACGACAAGGAACGCTTCCGCGTGGATAACGACGGCTCGATTCTGTCCGTCGCCGACTACACCGGCGGCATCAACACCACCGCGCCCATCGAGGGGTCGGGCACGCGCTTCATGTGGTACGCGACGAAGGCGGCGATCCGCGCCGGGGAAATCAACGGCACGCAGTGGGACGACGCCAACATCGGCCTCTACTCGACGGCCTTCGGCCAGAACGTGCGCGCGCTCGGCGACAACTCCATCGTGGTGGGTAAGAACTCGGTCGCGGCCAACACCGGCACGGTGGCTCTCGGCGAGGGGCACACGGCGACCGGCGCCAACTCGGTCGCCCTCGGCTACGGCGCGTCCACCTCGACCATCAACGGTTCGCCGCGCACCGGCACGTTCGTCTTCTCCGACCGCTCCACCCTGCTCACCTACACCTTCAACAGCACCAGCCCCGACATCGAATCGCAGTTCCACCCCACGGTCACGAACTCCTTCAACGTGCGCGCCGTCAACGGCTCCTTCTTCTACACGAACACGGCGCTCACCACGGGCTTCATCTTCAACAGCACGACCGCGACGATGACGCTCAACAACAGCAAGCTCACGATGGCGAGCGACGGCTCGACGACGCTCACGTCGAACTCCGGCGGCAGCGCGGGCGTGACGCTCCCGGCGGGCGGCGGCTCTTGGAACAATCTCTCCGACCGCAACATGAAGGCCAACTTCGCCGCCGTCAACCCGCGCGCCATCCTGCGCGGCGTCCTCGCCCTCCCGATCTCGACCTGGAACTACAAGTCGCAAGGAGCCTCCGTCCGCCACATCGGCCCGATGGCGCAGGACTTCTTCGCCACGTTCAAGCTCGGCGAAGGCGACAAGACCATCTCGACCATAGACCCCGACGGCGTGGCGCTGGCCGCGATTCAAGGCTTAAACGAGGAGTTGAAAGATCGTGACGCTCGGATCGACACGCTACAAGAGCAACTCCGGCAGCAGCAGGGGCAGATCGAGAGCTTGAAGAAACTGCTCTGCCTCAGTCATCCCGGCGCGCAGGTTTGCAAAGAAAGCAGGTGACGTTCATGCGCAACAGCAATAGCGTCATCATCATCCTTCTCCTACTCATCGCTGCGTCGGCGACGCACGCTCAATCCGTCCCGCAACTCACGCAATCGGCTGTCGTGGGCGGTGGCGGCGCAAGCGCATCCGGTGCATTTCGAGTCGAGGGCACAATCGGGCAGGGCGCTATTGGAGAGTCCTCCGGCGGCGCGTTCTCGATCTCCGGTGGCTTTCAGGCGGCTGTCTCCGGTGCGGCTTCGCCCTCGCTCACCATCTCCGATGTAACCCGTGCTGAAGGTAACTCAGGGCAGACCACCTTCATCTTCAACGTCTCGCTCGACTCACCTGCGCCCACCGGCGGCATCACCTTCGACATCGCGACCTCCGACGCTACAGCGACCGACGCCGATAACGACTACGAGCCGAACAGCGTAAACGGCGCGACGATCAGCGAGGGTGCCAGCACCTACCAGTTCGCCGTGCAGGTCAACGGCGATATGTCGAAGGAGATTAACGAGACGTTCAACGTCAACGTCACCAACGTCACGGGCGCGAACGTCGCAGACGGGCAGGGCACGGGCACCGTCCTCAACGACGACGGCGCGCCTTCAACCGGGCAGATCATTATCAGCGAGTTCCGCCTGCGTGGTGCTGACCCTGACGGCGCGGGAGCGGAGACGGGTGAACTCGACGAGTTCATCGAACTCTACAACAACTCGGACTCCGACTTTATCATCGTGGACTCCTCGCCGCTGCCCGCGCTCGCCTCGCGCGGCTGGGCTATCGTCTCCGACGATCCTTTGAACGCCGACCCGAGTGAACTCCTGACGGCGAAGTTCACCATCCCGGTCGGCACGCTCATCCCCGCGCGCGGCCACTACCTCATCACGAACGGTCTGGGCTACAGCCTGAGCCTGTCGGAATACATGGCGGCTGATGTTACGCCGCAGGAGTCGGGCGGCAGCCCTGCCTCCTACTTCACAGACATTCGTGACGGCTCAGGACTTGCGCTCTATCGCACCGGCAACCCGGCGATGTTCACGCCCGGCGAGCGACTCGACGCCGTAGGCTTTACCGGCTCTACCTTCTTCGAGGGCACGCCCCTGACGCCCGCTGGCGGCATCAACACCCCGCTCCAGCACAGCTTCGTGCGTAAGCTCACGAGCGGTCTGCCGCAGGACACCGGGAACAACGAGGCCGACTTCTACTTTGTGGAAGTGAATGGCGCAACGTCGAACGGGCGCACGGCGATCCTCGGCGCGCCTGCGCCGGAGAACTCCCTGAGTCCTGTCCAGCGCAACGCCACGATCAAGCCCTCGCTTATCGAGCCGACGACGGCTTCGACCGCGCCGCCCAACCGCGTCCGCAGCGGGCAGGTGTTGGCCGGAGTGCCGAACGCCTACGGGACGCTTTCGATCCAGCGGCGGTTCAAGAACAGCACGAACACGCCCATCACGCGCCTGCGCTTCCGTGTCATTGACATCACGACGCTGAACTCGCCCGTCGCGTCGAGTCCGCAGGCAGACATGCGCGTGCTGAGTTCGACGGGAGTGGTCACCAACTCGCAGGGGCAGGAAGTTGTCACGGTGACGGGGCTGGCGGTCGAACAATCGCCCGCGCAACCGGACGGGGGCGGGCTGAACTCGACCCTGACCGTTGTGCTGCCGGGGGGCATGCTCGCGCCCGGCAACACGATTGACGTACAGTTCCTCCTCGGAGTGCAGCAGCAAGGCAGCTTCCGTTTCCTCGTCAACGTCGAGGCTCTGACGGGGGCAGCGGTCACTTCTCCGAACGCCAACCGGAAGACGGCTGGCGCGAAGGCTACAGGCAGGGGACAGTAAGAGAAGCAGTTTAAGCATTTCGCCCGCGCCGCCTGAGGTCAACGATGGCGGCGGAGGCGAATGAACTGAGGCCGACTGAGCAGTGAGGGCTTAGTCGGCCTCAGTTTTTTTAAGCGCGATGTCAGGCGACAGCTTGTGAGTCCTTAGCATACGTTCGACGCAGCGGGAGCAGAGGTGTCTCAATCCTTAGTTGGCGGCGTGCGCCAGAAGCGCGCATCCAATGGGGATAAGCGTTAGACGCGGCGTTATTCTTGATCCTTTTTCTGTTGTTCTTTTAACTGCGCCCGAAAATCTTTCTCGGCTCGTTCCAGATAATCCTTGTAACCGTTCGGGTCAACAAACGGATTTTGATCTGAATTTTGGGCGAGCAATTTTATCTTCTCCTGCAATCCGAAAAACCTGCCGTGCGAACCGAGAAAAATGTCGGCGGGCAATTTTTTCAGACGGCGAAATGTCTGTTCGTAGTCCGCGACGATGTTCGGGTATGCGGCATTATCAATCAATCTGTAACCGGGCGCAGATATACTGCCGACGAAAACGACGTTGTAATTTCTTCCCTTCTCGGAAACTTTCATCGTCCACGTCGTGCAGCCTTTAGTGTGTCCGGGCGTAAGGCGTGCCGTTAAGATTGTGCCGCCGAGTTTAACTTTATCGCCGTCGCGCAGAATCCGGTCGGCTTTAACGGGCTTGAAAGAGAACCTGTCGCCAACGAGGCCAAAGTCGCCCTTGCCGCCATTTGCCAGCAAGGCGGCATCGGCTGCGCTCGCCAACAATCTGGCCTTCGTTAGTTCTTTGAGTTCGGCAAGTCCTCCGGCGTGGTCAATATGCGCGTGGCTGTTGATTAAGAATTTGACATCTTCGAGCCGGAAGCCGAGCGTCTTGATGTTCTGCCTGATTTGCGGCACGGTTTCGGCAAAGCCGCTATCGAGCAGAATATGACCTTCGGGCGTGGCGATCAAAAAAGAAGTAATATCGGAAGCACCGACGTAATAGACGTTGCCAATGATGCGAAAAGGCTTGACCGGCTGATTCCAGGAGCGGAAATTCTCATCGGCCTGCGCCCGTGCGTTCCGGCATTCAATAAAAAAAGGCGCGATAAAAAAGAGACACGCCAGACAAAGCAGAGAGCGTTTTCTCCAAATTTGAAAAGAGTTGTTTTGAGTCATAACTATCACACCATAAATTGAACGCATCATCGTAACTAACCATTGCGCGCATCCCCGCGCAGTAGACCCTCATGAGGTCTGTCAGCCCCAAACTGTAAAGCTCACACTGCGAACGGTCGCCGCAGAGGTTCCCGAAACCCCTGCGGCGACCGTTCGCGCTGTTCCCCGCCGCCACGCGCCGCCCACACCGGGGCGCGGTAAGAGCCAGAGCACTAAACACAAAGATACAAAGTCGGCACAGGCGCGTTTACGGCGGCGTCTCGCCGGTGAGTCTCGCCAGGCGTAGGCACTCCGGGCGTGGTCATCACAGGCGATTATTGAAATCAATGTCTCGCAGGAGGGGCTTACCACAGAGCGTTGGCGCGGCAACTGCGCAAGAAGAGCCGGCAGCATTGACGCAGCCGGGCGGTTAAGTTTTACGGAACAAGGACGCACACGACCGCGACCGCGCAAGTCCAGCCCCGGCTCGCTCAAACGCCGGGCGTTGGCGTTTGAGCGCTACGTCAGTGTGTGCGCGGGAGCTAGTTGAATACGCGCGTCCCTGCGCCGAGGACGTTATCGGGATCGTGCCTGCGCTTCTCGCTGACGAGGCGTCCCCAGACGGGGCGGAAATGCTCCTGCCAGTCATGCGGCTCCATCTGCACGGCGCTGATGGTGTAGAACCTACTGCCCAGGCCGCGACTCTGTTCGTAGAGGCGTCGGTTCTCGGCGAGCACAGAGGCCACCGCCTCGTGCGGTATGGTGCGCAGGATGTCGAACAGGAAGAAAGTCTCTTCGTCGGGCGTGCGGAAGAGAGGGCGTGTGTGACGCGATTTGACGAGCGGGAAGAAGAGCATCAGCGAACCCGGCAGGAAGAGCGTCGGGTCGAGCGATGCG
>DASWNS010000630.1:0-4820 GCA_036399115.1 Pyrinomonadaceae bacterium
CGTCACGTGCGCGCCGGGGTCGCCGATTACGCGCGCGGTCGAAGTGGCGATTGTTCCGTTGGTCGGGGCGGAAGTGATCGCGGGTTCGACGCGGCTCAAGGCGGGCACGGCGCAGAAGTTGGTGCTCAACATGCTCTCGACCGCGACCATGATCCGCCTCGGCTACGTCACCGGCAACCGCATGACGAACATGTCTGCGCGCAACGAAAAATTGCACGCGCGCGCCCTGCGCATCTTTCAGGCCGAAACCGGACTCGACGAGCAAGCGGCGCAGGCAGCCTTCAACGCGGCGGGAAACGATCTGCGCGTCGCTCTCGTCATGCACCGGACGGGACGCACGCGCGTCGAAGCGGAAGGCGCGCTCGCGTCGTCGCAGGGCGTCGTCGGTCAGGCCATCGAACAACTTTTACAAAGCGGGGAGCATTTGTCGTAAGATAGGTTCACTCGAAGGCGAGCGCGCGTAAGCGTCCGCCCCCTGATGAAAAGATTGAAGCCGGGCACATCCTTGATTCCGCGATTCAAATGAAGGCGCAAACTTCTCTGCATCCATCCTTGAGAGGCGTGCGAGCCGTGCTGTTCGACATGGGCGGAACGCTGGTGCATCCCGATTGGGAACGACTGGCGCGGCTCGCTGCGGGCGAGGCCGGGCGCGAATTTGCCGCCGCCGAACTCGGACGCAAGTTTAAGGAGATGATGTGCGAGGTGGATGCAGGGTTGCAGCGCGGCGAGCCGCCTCCCGAAGATTCTAAAAAACGCAACTGGGTCTTCCGGCGCGTCTATCGCGCGCTCAACATGGACGACGCCGCCTGCGAAAAGTTGAGCGGGCTACTCGATGCGACGCACGCGGAGCGACACCTGTGGAGCGCGCCTGACCGCGAAGCCCCCGCCGTGCTCGACGCGCTCAAAGCAGCCGGACTTCGTATCGCAGTTATCTCAAACACGGAAGACGGGCGGCTCGAAGAGTTGCTCGATCTCGTCGAACTCAAAGCGCACTTCGATTTTTTCATCGATTCCTATATTGTCGGCGCGCGCAAACCCGATGCGGCGATCTTTCAACTCGCGCTCTCGCGTCTGGAACTCGAACCGGCGGAGGCCACCTACATCGGAGACTCCTACGGGCACGACGCGCTGGCCGCGCTCGCCGTAGGCATGCGCGCCGTCCTGCTCGACCCGCTCGGACTCTATCCCGAAAGCGTCTGCCCGCGCATACGCACGCTCGGCGAGTTGATCGGATGAAATTTTGCGGCGTGTGGTCGGTCGCGTGCGCGAGTTTAAACTGAGGTCGAATAACCTGAAGTCGAATTTGAGCGTAGCAGCAACAGCGGGAACTCTCTCCTCGAATCAAGAAAGTTGAGATATAGCCATGTCGTTTCGTCGAGCATCGTTGCGGGCTTTGTCGGCGTTGTGCCTCTCCATCAGTTTCGGGGTCGCCGCCTTCGCGCAGGTGACGCAGCCGAACGGCGCGCTGGGGCAGGTTGATTTCCCAACCTCCGGCTCGAAGGAGGCGCAGGCACACTTCCTGCGCGGCGTCGCGGCGTTGCACTCTTTCTGGTACGAGGAGGCTCTGGAGGCGTTTCAAGCGGCGACGAAAGTTGATCCCGATTTCATGTTGGGCTACTGGGGCGAGGCGATGGCGCACAACCACCCGCTCTGGAACGAACAGGACACGGAAGCCGCGCGCAAAGTGATCGTCAAAATCCGCGACACCGGACGGCTCACGGCGCGCGAGAGCAAATATCTCAACGCCGTGAAAGCGCTCTACGGCGAAGGCGACAAGCATGCGCGCAACCTCGCCTACGTCGCCGCGATGGAGAAGATTTACAGGGAGCACCCGGACGATCTCGAAGCGGCCTCCTTCTACGCGCTCTCTCTGCTCGGCGCGGTGCGCCCGGCGGACAAGGGCTATCGTTTGCAGGTGCAGGCGGGGGCTATCGCCCTCGACGTTTACGAGAAGAATCCGAACCATCCCGGCGCGGCGCACTACATCATCCACGCCTTCGACGATCCGGAACACGCCATCCTCGCCCTGCCCGCCGCGCGCCGCTATGCTGAGATCGCGCCCGACGCGCATCATGCGCGCCACATGCCTTCACATATCTTCATTCAACTCGGCATGTGGCCGGAAGCCGCCGCCTCGAACGAGTCTTCGTGGGCGACTTCGGACGCGTGGGTCAAGCGCAAAAACTACTCCATCGAGCGACGCGATTATCACAGTCTCAGTTGGCTCGAATACGTCTACCTGCAACAGGGGCGCACGCGCGAAGCCGAAGCGCAACTCGCCTTGATGCAGAGATCAATCGCCGACCTCGGCGCGCCCATACGCGGCTACCCTTACATGGCCGCCGCCTTCATCGCCGAAACCGAGCGTTGGGATTTGATCGATAAGCACTTCGGCGCGCCCAAGTCAGCCGCCCTCTCCACGCAGAAGGAAGCGGGCGCGGACTCTTGCCACGCCGCCGCTGCGAAGCCTGCCGCGACGGCGAGCGTGATTCCCGTCGCGCGCACCAGTCAGACTACGCGCCCGCCATTCTTCCAAAGACTCTACGGCGCATACGTGCGCGGGCTGTCGGCAGCGGCCTCGAAGAACCCTGCGGACGCGGAGAAGTATGCGGTTGAGTTGCGCGAATTGCGCGTCGAGCTTGAGAAGTTGAACAGCTATTTCAGTCCCGAGTACATAGAGATCATGGGCTTGGAAGTCTCCGCGCTCGCGCGTGCCAACGCGGGCAAGTTTGACGAAGCGTTTGAACTCCTGCGCCGTGCGACGACGTTGGAAGAGTCTCTGCGCCCGCCTTCAGGGCCGCCGGAGATCATCAAGCCTTCGCACGAATTGTTTGGCGACATACTGCTGCGCGCGAATCGCCCTGCGGAAGCGGCGGCGCAATTCAAGACCGCGCTCCTGCGCCAGCCCAACCGCCCCCGCTCGCTGCTCGGACTCGCCCGCGCCGCCGCCAAAAACGGCGACACCAAGCTCGCCGCGCAAACTTACGCCGGCTACCTGCACACGCAAGCCAGCGCCGACACACACGCTGCCGCACTCAATGAAGCGCGCGACTACCTGAAACAGGCGAGCACGCGTTAGTGAGCACGAAGAATGTTGTCCGGCGACAAGAACTTGACGGCGAAAGGCGTTGCGCCGTGGACATCTGGAACGCGGAGCCTGCGACCTGACTTCGACAGGAGACTATGAGAGCGCTCGATCTCTTTATCATCTTCGGCTATCTCGTCGGCATTACGGCGTTCGGCGTCTGGTTCTCCGGCAAGCAGGAGACGACGCGCGACTATTTTCTCGGCGACCGCACCGTGCCGTGGTGGGCGATTGCTGCGTCCATCGTGGCGACGGAGACTTCAACCATCACGTTCATCTCCGTGCCCGGCATCGCTTTTGCGCGCGGCGGCAATTTTCAGTTTCTCCAACTCGTCTTCGGCTACCTGCTGGGGCGCATCGTGATCTCGCTCCTCTTCATCCCCTCCTACTTTCGCGGCGAACTACTCACCGTCTATCAACTGCTCGAACGACGTTTCGGCCTCAAGATCAAGATGCTCGCCGCCGCGCTCTTCGTCGTCATGCGCAACATCGCAGACGGCGTGCGCCTGCTGTTGACGGCCATCGTGCTCGCCGCCGTCTATGTCGCTTTTCAACCCGACGCGAACGCCGAGATGATCACGGTCTATTCGATCATCCTGCTCGGCGCGGTGATGATCATTTTTACTTACTTCGGCGGGATGGAGGCGGTGATCTGGGTCGAGGTGGTGCAACTCGGAATCTACATCGCGGGCGCGCTCGCCGCCGCCGTCGTCCTGGCGGGAGCGATCAACGGCGGCTTCGACGGAGCGTTGGCTCTCGGCGCGCAGTTCGATAAATTCGACGTGGTTGACTGGGGCTGGCGCGCGACGAAGTACACGATCTTTTCGCCGACGAGTTTCTGGCAAGCCCTGCCGTTCAGCGATTGGAGTTTCGCGTTCCAACTGCCGTTCGACCTGACGAAGACCTACACGTTCTGGGCTGGACTCATCGGCGGCTGCTTTCTCACGATGAGCACGCACGGCACGGATCAATATCTCGTGCAGCGTTACCTCTGCACTGACCGACCGCGCCGCGCGGCGGCGGCGCTCTTGTCGAGCGGCGGCGTGGTGCTCGCGCAGTTCATCGGCTTCCTCTTCATCGGCGCGCTCCTCTTCGCTTTTTATCAACCGCACAACGACCCGCTCTACGGCAACTTCGCCGGAGCCTGCGCGCGTCTGCAACCCGCCTCGGCGGCGAAGTGCCTCTCCGATCCGGCCTTCGCCGGGGCGACCACCGCCAATTTTCCTTTCACGGGCGGCGACCGCGTCTTCCCCGATTTCATCACGAAGCACCTGCCTTCGGGGCTGTCGGGTCTGGTCGTCGCGGCGATCTTCGCCGCCGCGCTCTCTTCGTCGCTCAACGCGATTGCGGCTACGGCGGTCAACGATCTCTACAAACCTTTCGCGCGCGGGCGAAACGACAGGCACTACCTGCGCGTCTCTCACTGGCTGACGCTCGGCTGGGGCATCGTGCAGATCGCGGTCGCGCTCTTCTTCATGCGGCGGAACCGTTCCGCGCTCGATCAGGCGTTGTCCGTGGCGGGGCTGATCAATGGTCCCGTGCTCGGCATCTTTCTCGTGGGCACGTTTCTCAAGCGGGTGAGCGAGCCGCCCGCGCTCGTCGGCATGCTCGTGAGCATCGCTGTGATGCTCTACGTGCGTTTTATGACGCCGCTGGCGTGGACCTGGTATGTGCTGCTCGGAAGTTTGATCACGTTCGTCGTCGCCTACGCGGTGAGCTTCGCCTTCGCGCCCGC
>DASWNS010000631.1:0-4855 GCA_036399115.1 Pyrinomonadaceae bacterium
TACGTGGAGTTCGTTCATCGATACGGCTTCGGAAATCTTCAACCCGTCGGGCGCGGAAGTCGCCGTCTCGCAGGACTCCTTCAACCGCAGCAGCGAGCGCGCGCGTTCGAGCTTCGACCGCCCGCACCGCTTCTCCGGCAACTTCGTCTACGAGTTGCCCTTCCACCGCGACCAGCAGGGCTTCGTCGGCCACGTCCTCGGCGGCTGGCAGATGAACTCGTTCTTCACCTTCCAGAGCGGTTCGCCCTTCACCGTGCTGCAAGGCACAGACCCGGCGGGCACGCTCGCAGGTATCTCCGGCCTCGTCGGCAACTCGATTCGCCCGAACCTGAACACCACCCTTCCGCTCGGCCAGATGTCCGTCGAGGAGATTCGCGTGGCAGCGGGCGCGCTCACTTGCGGGGCGAGCGCGGGCGCGGCCTGCTTATTCACGCCCGTCACAGCGGCGCAGCGCGTCGGCAACGCCGGACGCAACATCCTGCGCACCGACGGCATCAACCGCGTGGACTTCGGCATCCTCAAGAACACGCGCATCTCGGAGAGCCAGCGCATACAGATTCGCGCAGACTTCTTCAACGTCTCGAACACACGCGACTTCGGCGTCCCCGAAGGGCGCATCAACAATTCGAACTTCCTGAACCAGTGGGGCACGAACGGCGGCAACCGCCGCGTCATCGTCGGCCTGCGCTACGTCTTTTAATTGCCGCGCGGGTCGGGCGGCGACTCTCTCAAGCGCGCGGGAGACTCGCCGCCCGGCTGTTCGCGCTACTTGCCGGGGGCTGGTGAAGCACGCGCTTCACCAGCCCCGTCTGTTACGGTTCAGGCTCGCCGCCGCGTCACTTTCCTGCGCGCTTTCTTTCGCGGTCTGCCGGTAGTATTCTGCCGCTCACGGGAGATCAATTGCATGCGCGTCTCCGGCTTGCGGGAGGAAGGGATTATGAAACCTCTGGCTCTGGCGTTTCTCTTTGTGGCAGCCATGTCGTCCGGCGCATTCGCACAGTCAGTCGCGGAGACGCACGACCCGCCCGACCTTCAAGTCGTCAAGTTCGGCTGGTCGAAAGAGCGTCTCGGTTGGGAGCGTGATCCTTTCAGCGGCCCGGTCGAGAATTTCGATCAGATGCGCGTGCGCCAGCGCAACGAGAGGCGCATCTCCGATGCCAAGCGCAACGGCACTTCCTCCGACGTTGACCGGATCACGCGCGAGGCGAAAGCCGACTCGGCGAACATCGAAGAACTGCGCCGCCAGCAGCAGCCGCAACGCTACGGCTTCCTGTATAAAGTCTCGTTCAAAAACAACGGCACGAAGATCATTAAGTCGCTCGATTGGGACCACGTTTTTTTCGATTCCCAGACGAAGGCCGAAACCATGCGCCATCAATTCACCGGCGACGAAAAGATCAGCCCCGGCAAACAGAAAGAGTTCACCGTCTTCACTCCGGCTCCGCCCTCGCGCACCATCAGCGTGCAGAAACTCGACAAGCGCGAACGCGACACACTCGGCGAAGCCATCGTCATCATGCGCATCCTCTACGCCGACGGCTCCGTCTGGCAGCGACCATAAAAGCCGACCGGGCGCACACGCCCGCCGAACCCTCCCGGCGTGCGGGAACAAAAGCCCGCGTCGCGCGTCTAACTTCTACGTCGGATGATTCTCGTCGCAGATTCTCCGGCTGCGATTCCAACGGGCGTAGGTGTGTGCCAGATGCGTTTACCGTGCAAGACAAACCTTGAGAAGGCGTGGCTCATCACGAGCCTGTCTGTGCTTTTCCTGCACCGGATGTCGGAGGCCAGCGGTTCCGTTTATTATTCTCCGGCCATCATCGAACGGCTCTGGCTTGAAGTGTCGATGATCGTTCTCTCCTTCCCGTTCGGCGGCCTCTTGATGTTTGTGCTTCGTGACGCTCTCTCCTGGTGCGACGGTTGCAGAAGTCTGGAATGGATGCTCGACTGGTCGACGCTGCTGCTCGCCGGTTACATTCAATGGTTCTGGGTGCTGCCCGAAATTCTGCGGCGCAGGCAACTCACCTTTCTCAATCTTCGACAAGCGGAAGAAAGCGTCCTGCCGGAGACGGATCCTGCTTCCTCTCTGCCCGCTCATAATGTTTCACCGGATGTTTCGCCGGTCGCAGCTACGACGGCGGAAAGTCTCGCCCGTCTGCCCGCCGAATTCGACGAGGCGGGTCGCTCCGCGCTCGACAGAGTTTTGCAGTCCGGGTGGTCTACGCCGCCCGCGCCGCCCGCCCACGTCGAATTGATTTTCCCTTCGGTGCGCTAAACCCGCGTGCGTGAAAGTTCCCCCGCTTCTGTGCCTGCAAAGTCGTGCGCGGCCTCTCTCCGGCGTGCTCCGCTTGACCTTGCGGGTGCGGGGTGATAGGTTGTTCATCCGCGCTGCGCATAATCTAAAAGACTGGGAGATGAACAGCAGCACGCGGCGCGAGGTGTCGGGCGCGTAGCCCGCATCTTGATCTTTGTCACTCGAATAATTTGTATCGCTATTCAATTCAGACGTGCTCTCGCCGACACAGGCGGCAGCACGACTGGATTGACCGTCGCAGGTGTGACCCGCGCGCTCTCTGATTTGAGAGACGCGGGCGACAAGGGAAGCCGGGTTTAAAGCCCGCACGGTTCCCGCCACTGTGTACCGGCGATTGTGTCGCACGCCAATAGAAGTGCATGGTCACTCGTCTCTGCATTACAGAGACGGGGAAGGCCGCGCGAGCGACGCGTCTGAGCCGGAAGTCAGGAAACCTTGCCTGCATCGAAGAGACGGAGGCGACCGCTGACGCTCCGGGAAAGGGCGAGTGGCTAAACTCAAAAGTACGTGCACCCGTCAAACCCCGGCACGACGCGCTCTCTTCCTCGTTATCTCTAACTTGAAGAACCGCGCCGCCCCGGTTTGATACGATACCAATTTTGAAGCGCCCTCGATCTTGCCACGGCAGGATCGAGGGCGTTTCTATTTGCAGGTTCGCGGGCAGGCGCGTCTCTTTGCCAGCCTCTCAAATTTTCGCGCGTTGCGCCCGTCCGTCCTCCGCCGCCGAAGTTCACGAGAGAGGATGCGAGAGGAAATGAGAAACACACACACATCTAAATATTCACCGGCTGGTAAATCTTTGCCGCTCCGTAAGTCTGTGCTCGCGCGTAAATTCTTAGCGGCCTCCGGCTGCTGCGCGCTCGTCGCCTTCTTCCTCTGCGCGCCAAGTCTCTTCGCGCAAACAGGTGCCACGCCGAACGCGAACGCCTCTTCCGGCATCAGCGGGCGCGTGACGGACGCGCAGGGCGCGAGCATCGCGGGCGCAATCGTCACGCTCTACACGCGCGCGGCGCAGTTGCGCCTGACGGCTGTGACGGATGCAAACGGCGCGTACCGTTTTGCAAGTCTCGCGGCGGGCGACTATTTGATCGAGCCGGACGCGCGCGGCTTTGCGCCAGCGGTCGCGGAGCGCGTGCGCGTCGAGCGCGGGGAAACGACGACGCTCGATTTCGTGTTGGAAGTGGCGGGCGTCAGCGCACAGGTCGTCGTGACGGCAGCCGACACGCCGCAGGCCGTGGACGAAGTCTCCAAAGCGATCACGACCATCAACGAACGCGAGTTGGAGGAGCGCGACGAGTATTCGATTCCCGAAGCCCTGCGCGCCGTGCCGGGCTTGCGCGTGCAGCAACTCGGCGGTCCCGGCGCGCTCGTCTCGATCAAGACACGCGGCCTGCGCAATCAGGACACGGCGATCCTGTTTGACGGCCTGCGCTTTCGCGATCCCTCTTCGCCGCAGGGCGATGCCTCCGGCTATCTGAGCGATCTGCACGCAACAAACGTGAGCCGCATCGAAGTGTTGCGCGGTTCGGGTTCGTCACTCTACGGCACAAACGCGATTGGCGGCGTCGTCAACATCATCACAGACGAGGGGGGTGGACCTCTGCACGGAAGCGTGCTCGCCGAAGGCGGCGGCCTCGGACTCTTTCGCGGTCGCGCGCAGGTCGCGGGCGGCACAGGCGCATCGCGCGTTCTCTACAGCGCGGGCGTCTCACACTTCAACACCACGCGCGGCATAGACGACGACGATGCGGCGCGCACGACCAGCGGACAGGCGCGTGCCGCCTTTCGTCTCACCCCCGACGCGACGCTCACCGTGCGGTTCTATGCCGCAGACTCTTTCACCCAACTCAATGAAGACGCGCGACCCGTCTCCGGCGCACTGCCCGCGGGGATCATCCGCGCCGTGCCGCTCTCCCGCGCGGAGCTTCGCCGCTTTGAGACAGGCACGCCCGACTTCCAGTTGGCGAACGGCGCGGCCACTTTCATTCCTTCAACCAACGACGGGGACGCCTCGCGCGCCACGCACTTCTTCTCCTCCGCGCTCATCTTCAACGCGCGTCCCACGGACAACTTCGGCTACACGATCTCTTATCAGGGCAACCGGACGGACGGCGCGTTTTACGACGGCCCGGCGGGCACGGGCTTCGAGCCTTTCGGCACGACGCGCGCGGATTTCGACGGGCACGCCGACACCTTGAACGCGCGAATTGATTTTCGCCTCGGGCGCGCAAACCTCTTCACTGCCGGTTATGAATTCGAGCGCGAGCGTTTCATCAACCGTTCCCTGAGCACGGCGGTTCCGGAGGACGATTATTTGGTTGACGTGGCCGAACGCAGCCATTCCTTCTTCATTCAGGATCAGGTGCGCCTCCTGCAAGACCGCCTGCAACTATCAGCCGGCTTCCGCATGCAAAGGTTCGCCCTCTCGCACCCCGACTTCAAGCCCCTCGGCACCTCGCCCTTCGCCAACTTCGACTTCGCCGCGCCCCCGAACGCTTACACCGGCGACGGTTCAATCGCCTATTCCTTCCCCGCCACCGG
>DASWNS010000632.1:0-8691 GCA_036399115.1 Pyrinomonadaceae bacterium
AGAGAGAGGTGAACTGATGAACGAAGTGCGAGCGTTAGTCGAAGCGTTCGACGGGGCGAACGAGAGGGGCGAGCGGTGCGCGCTGGCGACGGTCGTGAGCGTCGAAGGCTCTTCGTACCGGCGACCGGGGGCGCGGATGCTGGTCTGCGAAGGCGGGGCGAGCACGGGCACGATCAGCGCAGGCTGCCTCGAAGCCGATGTCATCGAGCACGCAAAGCGCGTCATACGCACGGGTGAGGCTGTGCTCGTCGAGTACGACACCGCCTCGACAAGCGACGAGATGGCCTGGGGGTTGGGACTCGGCTGCAACGGCGTGGTGCGCGTGCTCGTCGAGCCGCTCGCCCCCGGTTCAACCTACGTCGAGGCGTTGAGACGTTCGTGCCGGACGCGTGAGGAAGCCTCGCCCGTGACGGTCGCAACCGTCTATCAGCAGACGGCTTCCGGCTCAGCCTCCGCTGCTGCCGCGCGCGTCGCAACCGGCGCGCGGCTCTTTATAGACGAAGGCGGCGCGGCCTGCCGCGAGCATCTAAGCGACGAGGCGGCGTCGCTCATCGAGGGCGACGTGAGGATGACGGCGTGCGCGGAGCCGTCCGGCACCAGAGTCTACGAGGTCGAGGGCGGCTCCTTGAAGGTCTTCGTGGAGACGCTCCTGCCGCCCGTCCAACTCGTCATCTTCGGGGCGGGGCACGACGCGCTGCCGGTCGTCGAGTTCGCGCGTGGTCTGGGCTGGCAGACGGAAGTTGTAGACCCGCAAGCCCGCCCCGCCTGCCTCTCCCGGTTCGCCCCGGCGGACAGGGTTACGCTCTCGCGCCCCGAAGAGGTCGGCGCGCGGGTCAGAATTACGCCGCAGACCCTGACGCTTCTAATGTCGCACAACTACTCGCACGACCTTGCGCTGCTCAAGTTCCTGTTAGCCTCGCCCGCACGCTACATCGGGGTCATGGGTCCACGCAAACGCACAGAGCGGATGCTGTGTGAGTTGGCCGTGAGCGACGGCGCGTTCAGTCTCCGCGAGGCAAACATGGATCGCCTTCACTCCCCGACCGGTCTGGACCTCGGGGCGAACACTCCCGCCGAGATCGCACTGTCGATCATCACCGAGATGCGCGCGGTGCTGGATGGGCGACGCGGCGGAATGTTGCGCGAGCGGCGCGGCTCCATCCACGGCAGTCCGTGTGACGCCGGGCGGACGCGCCCGGCGGAGGAGCAGTCCCTTACTGTGGCGATGGCATGAGAGGCGTCAGGCCGACGCGGAGGGCGATTCCGAGATGGTCGAAAGTAACCCGGTGAGCATCGGGGCGGTGGTGCTGGCGGCGGGGTCATCCTCGCGCATGGGCAGCCCGAAGCAGACTCTTCAATTCCGGGGCGAGAGTCTGCTCAGGCGCGCCGCCCTCGCGGCGCTGGGCGCAGGATGCAGTCCCGTCGTCGTGGTGACGGGCGCACACGCCCGGCTGTCGAGACGCGAACTGCACGGCCTCGACGTGCGGGAAGTCTTGAATAACCTTTGGGAGACGGGGATGGCATCGTCGATACGAGCGGGCGTCGAAGGTGTTGCCGGGGCGAACCCGGCGGTGGATGCAGCCGTCCTCATGCTGTGCGACCAGCCACACGTTACAGCCGAGATCATCTCCGCCCTCATCGCGGCGCACCGCGCGACCGGAAGCCACGTCGTCGCCTCGACGTATGGCGGGAGCTTCGGCGTGCCCGCCTTATTCAGCCGTGCGCTCTTCGCCGAACTGGCACAACTCGAAGGAGCGGACGGCGCAAAGCAGGTTATTAAGAGACACGCTTCGGAGGCGCACTTCTTACCCTTCCCGCGCGGTGAGGTGGACGTGGACACGCCGGATGATTTCTCCCGCCTGACTGCAAAGGATGTCGAACCGGAACAGGCTTGATGCTGTTCAGACGATGGAGCGTCCGAAGCGAGTTGAAACGTCCGTGCGAGTTGGAGCGGCTCAGGCCGGGCTTGTGGCTGGGGTGAGTAAAGCGAATTATTAAAAATGAAAAAGGACTCGCCGGAAGCTGCCTCAGCGCGCGGCTGCTTGAGCTTGAGAGACGCGTGCCCCGGTTTGCTTCTCTAAAATCACGTAGAGCCTGTAGGCATAGAAGATGTCTCTGATCTGAAAGTCTTCGCCAGCGAGCCGCTGCAACTCGGAGAGCGCGGGTGATGGGCTGGAGCCGGGTTTCGGTTCGGGGAGGCTCAGGATTTTGTAACGGCGGGTTGCCGGGGCGGCCTCGCGCGCGAAGACGAGCTTCTGGCTGACCATCTCTTCGGACTCACATTTTATGTCGCCCCCCATCAATCCCTGATAGCTGTAGCCCGCCGCGATCATCTTGTCGAACCCCTTCACGCCTTCGTCGTCCTCGATGAAGGTGTAGTCGCTGAGTCCCGCCGCACGTCGCTCGATCAGCGCGACCTTGAAGGCGTCTATGCGCCCGCCTCCGATGTAGCGCGCCCCTGCTGTCGCGAACTGGCTCAGTTCCTTCAACAGGTTTCTTCTCTCTTTGACCACCTGATATTTGATCTTCACCGGAGCCGCCTCGCTCATGTCCCTCTCAAGCACGACTGAGACGCCGGATGAGGCAAGTCCCGGTCCTGCGAAGAGGAGCCGGACGGGGCGGAAGCCCGGCGGTGCTTCGTCAATCCCGGCCTGGATGGTCTGCTGGAGGTTCTCGCCCCAGCCGACCCGTCCCGTAAGGAGCCTGTACTCCATCGTCGGCTCCGCAACCCCGTCGCGCCGCATGAAGAGGAAGACGCTGCTCTTCTCCGTGCTGAGCAACGTATCCAAGTCCCATGGTGGTTTAGGTTCGGGGCTGTACTCCACCGGAGGGCACTTGACCACGGCGTAAGTCTCAACGAGTTTGTAGCCCCGCCTTGCGTTGTAGTTGAGCGGGTGGCCGTACGACTCTTCGACCGGCATCCGGTCGTGGGCATATGCGTAGGTGTGGCCTGGGTCGAGGCGCAGCACAGCCGCGTACTTCCGCCGCTCGCCCGTCTCGCCGTAACTGACCGACTTCTCCACCCGGTAGCCGAGCCGACCCTGCTCGTTCAAGTCCCTGATGAAGTCGTACAGGCCGCGCGAGATGAGTAACTTCACCTTCTCTAAGTTCGTCGTGTCGATAAGCGTGGGTGCGGGCGTCGGCGCAGGCGTGGGCGCGGGGGGTGGCGGTTTGCGGCCTGACTGCGCGGCAACGCTTGATTCAAAGGCCAGAAGTGATGCGGTGAGTAAGAGGACTGCCTTGAGATTCTGGAACGTGAACATGCTGGCCTGACCTTTCATCGATGCAATACGGCCTCAGGACTTTCGCAGTCACCGGCGGCGGCACGTCATTTCAGCTGTGCTCCGCCGCGGCGTCAGGAAGAGAAGAGTCGGCACGAACGTCAACAACTACAGGGAGCGCGACTTCATGATCTCCTCATGGACTAGGATGCTGCGCCCTACCTCAACGCGTTGCTCGCCCAAGCACAAGGGCTGTGCCCGAGCCTACACGCGGAATCCGTCAAATGCGTATACCAACACTGCGCCCGGTGCGGTTCGCGGTCGGGTTGCATCCCGCGACCGGCTCCGATTTCTCGAACCCCGCTACCAGCATTAAGCTGTTACAAAAAATATTTTAGCAAAAATTACTAATGGCTGGCAGCGGGCACGTCTCAGAAAACAAAATTAAAGCAGTCTAAGCGGGTTGCGGTGCTCGCAGTAGTCTGAACTTGCCTTCAACGCTTCCAGCGCTGCTGCGCCGTAGATAATCGCGGGACAGGTTGATCTGTTCCCGTCCGGGCGGCGACGGGTAGGCCGCGTCCGGCGTTGACGAGCGCTATGTCCACGCCACAGCACTCTGACTGCGGGAGGCTTACCCCTTCAGCGGACCGCCGCGCAAGTCTCCAGAACGAGGCCGCGCAGCCAGCGATGCGCTGGATCGGCATCCAGTCGCGGGTGCCAGAGCAATGAAACCGTGAGTTCCGGCGTGGAGAACGGAAGGGGAAAACTATGCATTCCGGCGCGCAGGTTTCCCGTGTGTCGTTCGGGAACACTGGCGATCAGGTCGGAAGCGCGGGCTAGAGCCAGCGCGGTCGAAAAGCCTCCGACAATCGTGACGATCTTCCGTTCCAGCCCGAACGGTTTCAAGGCTTCATCAATCGCCCCCTGATCGATCCCCCGCCGCGAAACGCTGATGTGCCCTCCGCGCGCATAACGGGCGGGAGTGATCTTGCCCTTACTCAGTGTGTGGCCTATTCGCACGACGCCAAAGAAACGATCTCGGAACAACGTCTGCGCCCGCACTTCCGGACCCATCGTGTTCCCCACCACGCCAGTCTCCAGATCGACGGTGCCGTCGCGTAGAGACGTGCTCTCTTTGTTTGGTTTCTGCACGAAGCAGAGCCGCACGCCGGGAGCCTCCACGCCGACGCGAGCAATGAGTTCCGGACCAAAGTTCTCGACAAAGCCCTCGCTGGTACGCAGCGTGAACGTGCGGACGAGTTGTTTGAGGTCGGGCGTCTCGGCAGGACGTAGAACCGCTTCAATGTCCTGCACAAGCTGACCGACCCTTTCGCGGAGTTCGAGCGCGCGGGGCGTTGGAACCAGACCGCGTCCCGCCCTGACCAACAACGGATCACCCGTCGTCTCACGCAAGCGCGCAAGCGCGCGACTCATCGCCGATGGGCTTAGCCTCAACCGTCGCGCTGCGCGCGCCACACTCCCTTCCGCCAGCACCGCATCAAGAGTGACAAGCAAGTTGAAATCCGGGGTCGACATGCATGGATTATAGCGCAGTTTGTTTTTGATGTGGCGTCAAACGCACGAATAAAGTGCAAGTGGTGCGTCTTCCGCCATGCCAGCTAAAGAGCTATAAGTGAATTCATGTTGAAGACAATCATTGAAGAACAAAATGAGGCGGGAACCGGAAGTGCCAAACTAACACCTTCGGTTCGTTGGGCGCTTGCCAGCCTTTCACTATCCATGCTGATGCCGTCGCTCGACACGAGCATCGCCAATGCTGGCTTGCCGACGCTGGCAGAAGAGTTCGACGCTTCCTTTCAGGAAGTCCAGTGGATCGTCCTCGCCTATCTACTCGCCATCACCACCCTGATCGTCAGTGCCGGACGGCTCGGCGACATCATTGGCCGCCGACGGCTATTACTGTTCGGAATCGGTCTGTTCACTACGGCCTCGCTCCTGTGCGGCGTCGCGCCCACGCTCCGGCTGCTGATCGCCGCCCGCGCGGTACAGGGTCTTGGGGCGGCGATCATGATGGCTCTCGCTGTCGCCTTGGTCAGTGAGACGGTTCCGCAGGCAAAGACCGGAAGCGCCATGGGGCTGCTCGGAACGATGTCCGCGATCGGCACCACGCTCGGTCCATCGCTCGGCGGCCTTTTGATCGCCGGACTCGGCTGGCGGATGATCTTCCTCGTCAACGTGCCGCTGAGTATCCTGAATTTTCTTCTCGCGCATCGCTACCTGCCTGTCGCTCGTCGGGCGGAAAAGACGGAGCGACGAGCCTTCGACAATGTAGGCACGCTGCTGCTTGGTGTGACGCTTGCGGCTTATGCGCTCGCCATGACGATCGGGCGCGGCCATTTCGGTCGGCTCAACATCGCCCTGTTGCTGGCTGCCGTCTTCGGAGCCGGGTCCTTCGTCCTCGTCGAGGCGAGAGTCGCAAAGCCTTTGCTCCGGTTGGCGATGTTCCGCGATCCGGTGTTGAGTGCGAGCCTTGCGATGAGCACGCTCGTCTCGACTGTGATGATGGCGACGCTGGTGGTGGGGCCTTTCTATCTCTCGCGGGGGCTGGGGCTTGAAACGGCGCTTGTCGGACTCGCTTTGTCGGCTGGTCCCCTTGTCGCCGCGCTGACCGGCGTGCCGGCTGGTCGCCTTGTAGACCGCTTTGGCGCGCAACGAATGACCATCACCGGACTCGTCGGAATAGCGGTCGGCTCTTCCGTTCTATCCATGATGCCGTCGAGTTTCGGCGTCGTTGGCTACATCGCTGCCATAGTCGTTATTACCGCAAGCTATGCGTTGTTCCAGGCGGCCAACAACACCGGCATCATGACAGGTATTCGCCCGGATCAGCGGGGCGTTATTTCCGGCCTGCTTAGCCTGTCGCGCAATCTCGGACTCATCACCGGGGCATCGGCCATGGGCGCGGTGTTTGCGCTCGCATCGGCGACGACGGACATCACGACTGCGCATCCAGAGGCCGTTGCCACTGGCATGCGGACCACTTTCGCAGCCGCGGCGATTCTGCTCTTTGTCGCGCTCACCATCTCGGTTGGAAGCCGTGCTCTCTCGCGGCGTGCGGTTTCTCTAAATCCTGTATAGGAGGATGGCCGAAGCAGAGCCGTTCCGTTGAACCATCACAACCATTTTTACGGCAGCCGGAGCTTCCTGAATCGTTATTGACTTTAGCGAATCGTCACAGGCTTAAACCCGGAGCAGGCGCGGATAAGGCTCGGGCAAATCTTCCTTCATGACCAAGTTGCCCTCGATGCGTCGCCCCAACTTTTTGAAGGAATCCTTCTTGCCCGCCAAGATGGTAAAACCCGTCGGTTTCGTCATCAGTTCGATGACCTTAAGCTGGTCGGGTTTCGTTAATGCTCTGTACAGATCAATCAACTCTTTCTCTTCAAACAAGCCCGTATCCCACAGACACAACTCCTGCGCCTCCTCTTCGACCTGCATCAAGTCAACGAGCTTCATTGTCTTGAGGGTGTTGAATCCATTGATGGCTACCCAATCAACATCACAAGTCTTAAACATCGCCATCGCCTCGTCGAAACGATAAGCATTAACGATGGGATGCAGGAAGGCGTCGGCATCAATTGACAACTGGCTCCGGTCACGCTCCGCCTGTGTCGCTGTCGTTCCATATTGATCGGGCGGCAATTTGAGCTTGAGCTGCTCCATGATCCGTTGGCCTTTTAAAAGGTCTGAACGTTGAGCATCCCAGAGCGTGAGAAGCAACTCGCGCCCCACCAGGCGTTCAAACTCGCCGAACGGATGGTAATACCAGAGACAGATCACTCCATCGCCCGTCAGGTGCTGACAGAGATTAAATAGTCCCTTTTGCGGGTCTTCGAGGTGATGAACGACGCCCGTAGAAACAATGATGTCGAATGTCTCCTCAAGGTCTAGCTCCAAAATATTTCTCTGTTTGAAAGTGATATTGTGAATCCCGTGCTTATCAGCTAACTGCTCGGCGACTTCCAGCGAGGCTTCTGTCAGGTCAATTCCCAGAAACTCAGCCTTCGGGTATTGCTTGGCGAACCCTAAAACCCTCTGACCCGTCCCACACCCGGCGTCCAGGATCTTCCGGTTATTAAGAGCATCTTTCCCGCAAAGGAAGTGGAACAAATTAGCAATGTCATACGATAGGCTCGTACCGACAGTCGGACTGGGGTAAGGGTATTTCGTATACATGGCGACGACATCTTCTGTTCTAACTTTTGACATAAAGAATATTCCTCGTGTAGATTTTATTTAATTGATGCTTGTCCGCCCTCAAATGTTGCGGCGCAGTCTGAGATAGTTCGCCCCACATTGGCAGGCGAGACTGCCTCTGAAATTAGGCAACACCGACTTCAAAAAGGGCATGGAAGATTGCGTGAGGCTAATGGAGCATTTGTCAGCCGGGAACTCCGACCCTTTAAAGCGCGTAAGATATTCCTGTGCGGGTTAGAATGTCAATGGTGAGAATTTAAGGGCAGTGATGTGATATGGCCGGCACACCTCCTTGCAGACTTGCTTCTACTCACTGGCGAAAATTACTTTCGATATCAGACAACCTGAAAAGGCTAAGAGTCTTCCTATATTAAATTGTCAGCGGCGCAGCACACATGGCTACTGCGTGCCCTCGGTTTCGCGCCCAACCGGCTTTAGTAATGGCACTGGTCCGTGTTTAATCTATGAAATTGAATAGACATCAAGTTGGCACATTTAGAAGTTGACAAAGCGGCAGATAGGTATAGTATAGGTGTTGCAAACGATGACCTGTTACCCCCTTCCCCAAAGGTAAACGCTTTAAGGTCGATGATAAAATACAGTGAGCAGTGACTCCTGCTTACTATATTTTTCTTCACGCAATATATTTATAACTGGAGCCCAATAGCTCGCAAGGTGTTAGAGAGTTAAAATGGCCGAACGCAAGAAATAAAGCCCCATCGCTATTTTGCAGGTAGCGATAGGGCCTAATTGACAACACACTCTGTCGCATTGTGCGAAAAGATGTATCGCCAACGTCTCTTACATCTTAGCCCACAATGCGGCAGAGTCACAACCTGAATTTACAAATTTTCGGAGACTTTGCCCACATGCGCAATACCCTTTTCTACCCATCTCTACATTTCATCCCTTTTAAAACCCTCAGGTCCAAACCGATCCTGGGCAAACCATAACTTCGCTTTGGGAGCCCCGGACACGTGCTTTGGACGGCATTTGCCTTATCTGGACCTGCAAAGGTCTATCTAGCTGTGGGTTATGAAGTATGAACAATAGAATTGAGCAGGGTGCTGTTCCTCGTTGGTATGTGATTTACACCCATCCAAAACAAGAAAACAGAGCCGACAGTAATTTGAGAGCTTGGGGAGTGGAAACCTTCAATCCGCAACTGCAAGAGACACGACGCAACATCTATACTGGCGCACCAGTTAAGGTCATCTAGAATTTATTCCCCAGATACCTTTTTGCTTAGTTC
>DASWNS010000633.1:0-8008 GCA_036399115.1 Pyrinomonadaceae bacterium
CTATCTTCCGGTTGACATCTCCGCCTCCGCCCTCGACGCCTCCGCACGCACGCTCCTGCAATCTTATCCCGCGCTTCACATAGAGGCTTACGCGAGCGATTACGACACCGCGCTCGCACGACTCGCGGGCGAGCGCGACACGCGCGAAGAGGGGCGTCTGCTCGCGCTCTTCCTCGGCTCGAACATCGGCAACTTCGACCGCGACGGCGCGGAACAATTCTTACGCGCCATGCGCGGCGTGCTCCGCGAGGATGACGCGCTCCTCGTCGGCGCAGACTTGAAAAAAGATCGTGCCACTCTGGAAGCGGCTTACGACGACGCGCTCGGCGTCACCGCCGCCTTCAATCTCAATCAACTCGTGCGGCTCAACCGCGAGTTCGACGCCGATTTCAAACTGCGCGCCTTTCGCCACGTCGCCATCTACAACGAAGCGGCGGGTCGCGTGGAAATCTACATCGAGAGCAGGCTCGCGCAAGTCGTCGCGCTCCCACGTCTCGACATGGAGATCACCTTCGCCGAGGGCGAGCGCATCCACACGGAGAACTCTTACAAGTACGACACGGACGAACTCGACGCTCTGGCCGAAAGCACAGGCTTCAAGTGCCTCCGCCGCTGGACTGACGCGGCGGGACGTTTTAGCAGCAACCTCTTTATCGCACGCTGAAAGATTCGGGCGCACCGCGTATGACTCACGACCAACTGATTGAAGATGCCGCGAGCCGCGTTCGCAGCAGCGCGCCGGATGAGAGAGGCGGGTGCGCCCTGCGCGATGAACTGGCGCAGGCTCACGGCAGCAATAGTCGCTTCCCGCTTCTTACCGACGCGGTTGACGAATCTTCTCCGTCGCTCTTCGAGGAAAATTTACGGCGCGGCGCGAAGCCTGCGACAGCGTGGATGTGCGGCATCGAGTTCGAACTCTTCGGCTACGATGCGCGCGGGCACGACGGCGGCGATCTCGCGCGCCTGACTCCGGCGCAGGTCGAGCGCGTGCTCACGGGCTTCGCGCCTTCCTCCGGTGATCTCGTCTATGAGGGGCGCACCATCGTCGAAGTGAACGCAGGGCAGATGAATCGCCTGACGGTTGAGCCGGGCGGGCAGATCGAGTTCTCCGGCGCGCCGCAGAGAAGGCTCTGCGATGTCGAGTGCGAAGTCGAGCGTTACCTCGCGCGTTTGCATGAGATCGCCGAAGCGGAAAAGTTCGTCTTCCTCGCCGCCGGTTTCGATCCGCTGTGCACGATTGAAGAGCAGCGTTGGTTTCCCAAGATGCGCTACGACGTGATGCGCCCCTATCTTGCGGCGCGCGGCGCACGCGCCTGGGACATGATGACGCGCACCTGCGCCGTGCAGACCAATCTCGACTACGGCGACGAAAGCGATCTCGCCAAAAAGTTTCTCGTCGGCAATCGCCTCGCGCCCATCGCGACGGCCATCTTCGCCAACTCGCCCTTTGAAGCGGGGCGACCCTCCGGTTACAAATCCACGCGCGCCGCCGTCTGGCTCGCAACCGACGCCGACCGCGCAGGGATTTCGCCGCCCGCGCTGCGCGAAAACTCTTTCTCGCCCGCCGGGTTCGTCGCCTACGCGCTCGAAGTGCCCATGCTCTTCGCGCAGCGCGACGGGCGTTACATGAACGCGCCGACCGGCATGAAGTTCGGCGACTTCCTCGCACGCGGATGCGATACGCTCTCGCCCGTCTTCGGCGATTGGGCAGACCACCTCACCACCATCTTCACCGACGCGCGCCTCAAGCAGCATCTCGAACTACGCAGCGCAGACTGCGGCAGCCTCCCGCACGCGCTCGCCTTTCAAGCCTACTGGAAAGGATTGCTCTACGACCCGGAGGCTTTAGACGCTGCGCTCCGCCTCGCGCCGAATCTCGACCGCGCCGACGCGCTCGCACTGCGCGCCGCCGTCGCACGCGACGCACTGGCTGCGCCGCGCACGGCGGGAGTTGACGTGCTCGCGCTCGCCAAAGAATCTATCGCGCTCGCCGTCGAAGGACTCACACGCATCGCGCCGGATGAATTGTCCTACCTCGACATGCTCCGCGAGCAAGTCGTCGCAGACGAACTCTCTCCCGCAGACATCCTGCTGCGCAACTGGCACGGCTCATGGCACGCCTCCACGCCACGCCTTCTCGAACACCTCCGCATCGCCTGAAAACGTAGGAGCGAATTGCTTATGCAAACCGAACACGCCGATCAGTCCTTCTTTTTAGCCGCGCGTCTCGTGGACAACTCCCAGCACGACGACGCCATCACCGTTCTGCGTCCCCTGCTCGAATGCGAACTCGATGCCATGGTGAAGTCAATGGTCTGCATCAACATGGCGATCATTCACGGCCTGAAAGGACAGGACTCGGACGCGCTCATCTGGTACGACCGGGGCATCGGCTACGAACGCTCCCTCGGACGCTTCTTCGTCGCCGAACGCAAGGCCGCCTTCATGGCCGAGAAGAACTGGAACGCCGACAGCCTCACCATGTACGAAAGACTGTTAAACGAACCCTCCCTCACGGGCGAAGACCGGGAACGCATCGAGCAGAACATCTCCCTCTTGAAAGAACGCCTCGGCTATTAAGCCCGCGAAGTTAACCGGCGGCAAACATCTTCCGGTAGTGGCGATACCAGTCGCTCTGGAAAGTTTCGGCGGGGTCGTATTGGCGTTTGAGTCGTAGGAAGTCGGGGAGTTGCGGGTAGCAGAGTTCGACTTGCCTGCGCGTCGCCCAGCGATGATAGGTGAGATAGTAGTTGCCGCGCATGTGGATGGCGCGGGTGATGAGACGGCGAAAATCTTCTCGCGCTTTAGCGATCCCTGTTGCGCTGTGCTCCGTGTGCAGGTTGAAGACGACGCAGGCGTAATCCTCCTTCGCCCACGCGAGAAAACTCTCACGGTCGCGCTTGATGAGCCGCACCGTCCCGTAGATCAACTCGACCGCGTGGCGAAGAAAATCGCGGCGCACGACTTCAAGAAAATCTGCGAGCGCGGCGCGCGGCACGTAAACTTCCGTGATCATTTCGGTCGCGCGCACGCTCGCTTTCATCGCCAGATCGAGTTGACGATGGTAGTCGTCTAAATAGACGCTGAGTTGGTGCGTGTCCGACCAGTAGAGTTGGCCGGACGTAGCGAGGTAGTGTTTGGAATAGACTTCGAAGGCGCGGCGGCGATCAACGTGCGCGAGGTGATAGAGATGCTGCCACTCCCCCGCGCAGAGTTCCTTTTGTTCTTCCGGCATCGGGGCATCGTCTGCGACGGGGCGATAGCAGGAAAAGATCCCTCTGCGTAAAAAATCGGGCGAGGCTTCGTCGGTGATGAACTGAAAATCGCCGTAGAGAAAATCGTCTGCGATGCGTTTATCGAATGAGTCCGCCAAGTCGCGCGTGGCGGAGATCTCCGCGACGCGTTCCAGTTTGCGCCGCCGCGCCAGACGCAGGCGCACGCTCGCAACCACGCCGAACAGACCATAGCCGCCGATTGCCAGGCGAAACAACTCCCGGTTCTCAAGGCGGCTGCACGTCCGCGCCTCTCCCTCCGCATCCACGAGCACGAACGATTCGACATCGTCCACGAAGGGTCGCAGATTCAAACCGCGCCCGTGGATGTTGGCGGCGAGCGCGCCGCCGATGCTCAGTCTGTCCGCGCCGGTCTGCTTCTGCACGATGGCGGCCTGCTCGACGGGTGCGCGCCCGCGCTGCGCCTCGAACATGAAGTTGATCAACTCCGGCCACTCGATCCCCGCTTCAACTTCGATCTCGCGGCGCGACGGATCAAAGGCGAGCACGCGATTCATGCGCCGCGTATCCACGAGCAGACCGCCTGCGGCGAACTGCTGCCCGCCCATCGCGTGCCTGCCGCCCGCGACTGAAACGGCGCGTCCAGCCTTTCGCGCACGCCGGACCAACGCCTGCAAAGCGTTCATCGAATCGGGTGCGAAGATGCGACGAACGCGCGTCTCGTTCAGTTGCGAATGTACGTCGTTGACGACTCGTTCGCACGAACTCGCGTCGTCCGTACGCGTCAGGCGCGGCGCGCCCGTTTTCAACAGTTCCTTTGCGACGCTCATCAAACGTCTCTCCCTTCGAGGTCTGCGAGGCAGACGTATTCGCCTGTGGCGAGGGGCAGGTGCGCGAGGCGTCGGGGTTCGAGATAGCGTCGGCGAAAAGTTTCGTCGGTCGCGATCTCGCGCAGGTTGAAACCCCGCTCGCGCAGGTAGACGGGCAGCGCGTCTCGCTCGATGCCCCATTTGAAGAGTTCGCCGCGCCAACTGAGCCACGCATCTACGGCGCGGCTGCGCGTGCGAAAATTAACGCGCCCGTGCGCCTGCGGCTCCATGAACGTGAAAGCGAAGCGGCTCCGCGCGCCGCTACACTCGCGGATCGTTTGCAAGAGACGGCTCACCTCCAACGGCGAGAGGTACATCAACAAGCCCTCGGCGATAAAGAGCGTAGGCGCAGCGGTGCGATAAGCGGCGAAGTTAAGAAGCGTCGCGGCGAGTTGTGGCCGCGTGAGATCGAAGGGGAGGAAATGCAGGTTGGGCGTCTGCGGACGTTGCAGGCGCGAATCGAGATGCGCGGCGAGCGCGCGGGTCTTGCGTCGCTGCGTGTCTGGGTGGTCTATCTCGATAAACTGCGCGGAGGGGAACGTTTCGTGGAGACGCAAGGCCAGCGTGTCGTAGCCCGCGCCGAAGACGACGACCTGACGGATGCCGCCGGATGCGGAGAGCGCGGCGCGCGCAGTCTCTTCGAGATAGAGTTTGCGGAGCGCGTAGTGCAGTTGAATGCCGGGGAGCGTCAGACGCTCAAGCGCGGAGACGAAAGGGCGCACACTCTTGCGTCGCAGTTCACGTTGCGCCCGGCGCGCGAGGCGCGTGCGCGCCGCGACGAAGGACGCGCTGAGTTCGACGGCGCGCGGCGGGATGAGACGCCCGGCGTCCGGGTCTGCGGCCATAAAGAGCGTGCTCGTCGCGATGAGATATGCGGTTGCGCTGGGGTTCCCGGCTTTCATCTGCCCTCCTCTACGGAAGGCCGAGCATAGCTTCAGCCGCCGCCGCGCTTGCGCCCGGCTGTGGCACTTTATGAATTGTCATAGAGGCGCGCCGCGCGCCTCCGCACCAAAATAGAGAAGGAGCATGCGGCGAAGTTCAGGACTTCACCGCATGCTCCTGATCGAGCGTCGAATAAGTTTTTGCGCGTGCGCGCCCGCGCGTCCTATTTCTTCCTGACGAGCGTGATGCGGAACGGTTCGTTGAGGGTCGCGGCAGTGACGTTGATCTTCTGCGTCTCGTAGCCTTTGGCTTTGACGATCAACTTGAGGTTGCCCATGTGCAGCGGCGGCAGCACGGAGACGCCGCGCGCGTCCGAGGAATTCCACGACTCGCAGAAGTAGCCGTCCGTGCGCTCGGATTCGAGTTTGAGGTGTGCGCCGGGCACGGGGTTTCCGGCTTCGTCGAAGACGCGCGCGTCGAGTCGTCCGATGCCGTTCGGCTCGCTGGGCGCCCTGCCCATGTTGGGGATGTCGCTCTGGTTGGAAGACGAAGCGGCGGCATCCTGCGCGGCGGCAACGCTGAAAGTGGCGACGATGATGATGGTAGCGAGAAACAATTTACGCATCTCTGATAAAATCTCCTGAACTTTAGGTGCAAAATTTGATGAGGGTCGAGGGCGTGAGCGCGAGCAACAACTTCTCCCGGCCACGAACGATTATATTGACAAACGCGCAAATTGGAAAGAAGAAACTGCGCGAACGGCTCCTGCGTTTAACTTGAAACAAGAGGTGACAAGGTTATGACATGGATTGATCTGCTCGTTTTGCTGCTCGTCGCCGGAATCTGCGGCGCGCTCGGACAGGCGATTAGCGGTTTTTCACGCGGCGGCTGTCTCGTCTCAATCGCGCTCGGTTTCATCGGCGCGGTTCTCGGCATGTGGCTGGCAAGCCAGTTGGGGCTGCCGGAATTATTCAACGTGTCTGTGGGCGGGCGCAATTTCCCGGTCGTCTGGTCGATCATCGGCTCCGCGCTCTTCGTCGCCGTCATCAGCCTGCTCACGCGCGGGCGGCGCGAGTGAAAAGTTCATAGTCATTTAGTGATTGATTTGTAACCGGCGCGCGCTAGAGTCACGCCTCTCCTAACTCAGATTTCCGGGATTTCCGTTTTTCGTATGGCTTTCGCTTCAATCAAGACAACTACGCCCGCGTCGGCTACTAACTCTACGAGCACGCCCGACCTCAAATATTTTCGCCAGCACTACCCGCTCACGGTGGCTAACTTCGGCGCGCTCGGCGACCGCGAGGCGCACCTGCGACGCATCTGGCAGACAGAGATGCGCTGGCAGGAGACTCTGGACGAGCAGCGGCGCGGCGCGCCGGAAGCGGTCGTGCACGGCGCGCCTCCGCCCGGCCTCGCCGTCGAAGGCGAGTTTGAGATCATCTACGCGGGCGGCACGCTCGGACTCCTGCACGCGGCGGTGCTGGCCGCGCGCTTCAAACGTCCCGTGATGGTTTTCGACGCGGGCGTTTTCGGGCGCGACGACGCGAGCAGCAGCAGCAGTAGCCGCCGCGCGTGGAATATTTCCGGCGAGGAACTCGGCGGGTTTGAGCGCGCCGGTCTGTTTACGAAAGAGGAGATTGAAGCGGCAATCGTTAATCGTTATCGTTCGGCCTTCGTCAAGTTTCACGATGCGGCTTCGCGCGTGAAGACGCCGCCGCTCTGGATGGAGGACGTGCTCAACGTGGCCGTCGATGCGGACAAGTTGTTGGCGTTGGCCGCCGCTAAAGTTCGCGCGCGGCAGGGCGAAGGCTGCGCACTGCTTGAGCACGTGCGTTTCGTGCGCGCCTACGTGGAAGCGGATCGCGTCCTGGTGGAGTTGGAGGACGTGCGCGCTGGCGGCAATAGCGGCGGCAATGCGGGCGGGCGCAGGCGTCTGTTCGCGGCGCGGCTTTTCATTGACGCGGAAGGCATGCAGTCGCCCGTCGCGCGGCAGTTCAACGAGGGGCGCGCTTTAACGCACGTTGCCCCGTCGGTCGGCACGGTGGCGCGCGGGTTTGCGCGCGGCGAGGGAGCCGACCGGGTTGATTTCAACGTCGGCGAGATTTTGGTGAGCACGGAGGACGCGCGCGACCATCGCCAACTGATCTGGGAAGGCTTCGCGGGCGCACGGGCGCGCGACGAATATGCGACCCGCCTCTTTTTTTACGACACCATCGATTCGCCCGCCGATAAGTCTCTGCTCGCACTCTTCGAGCGTTACTTTGAAGAATTGCCGCGCTACAAACGCGCGGGCGCGCAGTGGCGCGTCGAACGCCCGCTGTATGGCTATGCGCCGGGCGCGAACCCACGCGGTTGGAAAGCGCGTGCGCAAACGGCGGAAGATCGCGTGATGCTCGTCGGCGAGGCGACGGGCGCGAGCAGCCCGCTCACCTTATCCGGCTTCGGCTCATCCGTGCGCCGCCTGCGACGGCTCACGCATCTCACCGATCTCGCGCTCGCCGCCGACCTGCTCGACGCACGCGCGCTCTCCGAGATCAACGCGCCCGCCCCGCGTGTGGCGCAGATGTCCGGCTTCGCGGAATTTTTGCGCCCCGCGCCGCAGAGCGAACCGGCCAACGTTAACGAGACTCTGAACGCCGTGATGGCCGCCCTCCACGATCTGGACGTGCGTGTGCGTCACGAACTTTTTCAAGATCGCATGTCGTTCAGCGCGCTCAAGAGTCTCCTGAGCCGCACGGCCAAACTCTACCCGCGCATCTTCCAGCGCGTGCGCGAACATCTCGGCGCACGCGGCACGTTCTGGTGGCTCGCAGGGATTGCCGAAGCCGCTTTCAGCGAACGGCGTGCGCGCGTGGAGGCTGGCGGCCAACTCAGTAGCGGCGAAAGCGCGCACGCGCCCGCCGAAGAGTTTGCCCGCTACGTCGCTCTCTACAAAAAAGATCGAGAGGCGGACGCGTCAGACTAAAGCGATTCGGTTGTGGTTATTATTGTCGCGCGCGAGCGAAGCGATCCGAAAAAAATGAT
>DASWNS010000634.1:0-8107 GCA_036399115.1 Pyrinomonadaceae bacterium
AACGCCTTCAAGGTCGCCGTCTCGAACTACAGCCAGTTGAAGGGCGCAGACTTCAACGACCCGGAGTCGCTTCAAAGCGTCGGGCAGAGCGCGTTCCAGACGGAGATACTCATTGATCAACTCGACGTGGACAGGGACGGCACGGGCGAGGTTTTCACCATCAGCTACAGCTTCGAGGGCACAAACTACGCGATCTACAAAAAAGGGCGCGCGGGCTGGACGCGCCTCAAAGAGTTTCACAATTACAGGTGCGCTTACTGAAAACGTTGAAGGAGAAAACAGGAGACAGAATTCAGGAAACAGAATAAGCACGCGGGTCTGACTTCTGACTTCTGTGTTCTGAATTCTGTCTCCTGTTTTCTGTTTTCTCCTTCATCGTTACTTTTACTAAAAGCATGCGTTTGGTTTTCATGGGCACGCCGGAGACGGCTGTGCCGACGCTCAAGCGTTGTCTCGATGACGGGCACGAGGTCGTCGCCGTGTGGACGCAGCCGGACAGGGCTGCGGGGCGCGGCTACAGTCTGCGCCTGCCGCCCGTCAAAGAATTTGCTTTGGCGCACGGCCTCACGGTGCATCAACCCGCGAAAATTAAGACGGAAGAAGCGCGCGAGTTGTTTGCCTCGCACGAGGCGGACGCGTGCATCGTGGTCGCTTACGGGCGCATCCTGCCGTCCGCGTTTCTCAGTGCGCCGCGTCGCGGGTGTCTGAACGTCCATTTCTCTCTGTTGCCGAAGTACAGGGGCGCGGCTCCGGTCAACTGGGCTATCGTGCAAGGCGAGACGGAGACGGGCGTGACGACGATGCGGATTGACGAGGGACTCGACACCGGGGCGATCTACCTGCAACGCGCCACTTCGATTGGTGCGGACGAAACCGCGCCGCAACTCCTCGCGCGGCTCGCCCCGCTCGGCGCGCAGCTTTTGAGCGAGACGCTCGCACGCCTCGACGAACTCGAACCGCGCCCGCAACGCGAAGCCGATGCCACGCACGCGCCGATGCTGCGCAGGGAAGACGGCCTGGTTGATTGGAGAGCGCAGGCGGCGGAGATCGAACGGCGCGTGCGCGGCTTTCAGCCGTGGCCGAACGCGCACACACAATTTCGCGGGCAGCGACTCGTCATGCATCAAGCCGCGTTGGGAAGCGTCGCGGCGGATGAGACGGGGCGCAGCGACGCCGCGTTTGGTGAACTGACGAAGGCGCACGGCGATGAGCTTGAAGTCGCGTGCGGCGAGCGCACGCGTCTGGCGTTACGTGAAGTTCAACTTGAAGGCAAGCGGCGCATGAGCGCGCGCGACTTTATCAACGGCATGCGCGTGTGCGCGGGCGAGCGGCTGGGGGATGAAAGCATAGGGGACAGAGGATAGGGTAGAGCGGAAAGTAGAAGGGTAAGGGATAAAGCAGAGGCAGCTTCAAGTTGACTCTTTGTTTTCTCCTTTACCCTTTCCCCCTTCCGCTTTACCCTAAACCTGTATGGCGATTCGTGTGGTCAAAAAAGGCAGGGCGGGGCAGGGCGCGGCGAATGAAGCGGGCGGCGTGCGGCGCGGCGTGTCGGCGTCGCGGCGCGCGGCGTTTGAAGTCTTGCGCCGGGTGGAGGATGAAGGGGCGTTCGCGTCGGTGCTGCTGGCGAGCGCGACGACGGAGTTGCGCGCCGATGATCGTGCGCTCTGTTACGAACTCGTACTCGGCTGTTTGCGTCGCCAACTCTGGCTCGACAAGTTGATCGAACACTACGCGAAGCGCGACGCTGGACGCCTCGATGCTCCGGTGCGTCGCGCGCTGCGTCTGGGGCTGTACCAGTTGCGCTTTCTCACGCGCATTCCGCCGTCGGCGGCGGTCAACGAATCGGTCAACCTCGCCTACGAAGCGCGCCTGCGTTCGGCTGCAAACTTCATCAACGCCGTGCTGCGCCGCGCCACGCGCGAGCCGGATTATGATCCCGCCGCGCAAGCGACGAACGAACTCGAACGCCTCTCAATCGCCGCTTCACATCCACGCTGGCTCGTCGAACGCTGGACGAAATTCTTCGGCGCGGGCGAAGTCGAAAGTTTCGCGCATGCTAACAATGAGACGCCGCCCGTCGCGTTTCGCGTCAACCCGCTTGGCGCAAACCGCGAGGAGGTTTTGGAGCGTCTGCGCGGGGCGGGCGTGGCCGTGCAGCCTTCGCGCATCGCGCCCCATGCGTGGCGCGTGGAGGGCGCGGGCGGGGGCAGTGGCGGCGCAGCCTCTCCGGCGTTGCTGCGCGCGTTGGCGGGCGAAGGCGCGATCTACATGCAGGATGAGGCGTCGCAATTGGTGGCGCATCTCGTCGGCGCGCGTGCGTGTGAACGCGTGCTCGACGTGTGCGCCGCGCCCGGCAGCAAGACGACGCAACTTGCCGCCCTGTCGAACGACGAAGCGTTCGTCGTCGCGGGCGACATCTATGCACATCGCCTGCGGACGCTCGGCGAGTCGGCGGCGCGGCAGAACTTGAAAAACGTCCGGTTGATCGCCTATGACGCGGAGAAGTGGCCGCTCCCGTTTGCTGCGGGCGCGTTTGAGCGCGTGCTCGTTGACGCGCCGTGCACCGGGACGGGCACGCTCAGGCACAACCCCGAAATTCGCTGGCGCATCACACAGGCGGACATCGCCGGACTCGCCGCGCGGCAGCGACGCATCCTCGCACACGCCGCGCAGACGGTCTGCTCCGGCGGTCGTCTCGTCTATTCGACCTGCTCGGTCGAACCGGAAGAGAACGAAGAGGTCGTCTCGGCATTTCTGGAGACGCATCCGGGTTTCAAGTTGATCCGGCCAGACGTGCCGGAGCAACTCTTGACGAAAGAAGGCGCGGCGCGCACCTGGCCGCAACGCGACGGCACGGAGGGTTTCTTCGTCGCGGTGTTTGAAAGACAATCGGGAAAAGGGTAGTAGGGGGAAGGGGTAAAGGTAAAAGCAAAAGGTAAAAGCAAAGGGCAGCTTTAAGTTGATTCTTCGTCCTCTCGCTTGCCGTTTTCTCCTCTCCGTCCGGCCTTTTCGTTTCGCCCGCGCCGATGTTAGACTCTCGCGTTTGCAAAACGCCCAATTTCGCGGGCGCGTCTTGATGAGGTAATTAAAGAAGTTGGCAGGAACACAGCGTCCGCTCGGATCGGCTCTCGGCAAGGTTGCTATCCTGATAGCCATTGCCGGACTCTTCCTCGTCGGCATGGCGGGCACGGTCTACCTCTCTCTGCGCAGCCCCGAAGTGCAGGTGCCCGACGTGACGGGCAAGAACATCGTGGACGCCGAGCAGATTCTCTCCGATGCGGGATTGAACGTGCGCCGTCGCGCCTCGCGCTACAGCGCGGAAGTCAGCGCCGACACCGTACTCGATCAGACGCCGCGCGCGGGCGATCTCGTTAAAGGCGGGCAGACCATCGCCGTCGTCATCAGTCGCGCCGAAGCGAAAGAGGGCGAAAGTTCCGTCGGCGTCAGGCGCGACGAAGAGGCGAAAAAGGATAACCAGAACAGTCCCGAAAACAAGAACGGCGAGCCTGCTTCTGCTGCCGCCGCCAACAAGAACGAGAACGCCAACGAAAATCAGAACCGCCCGAAACGCAACAAGAACACGAACAAGAACACGAACAACGCGAACGCCAACTCAAACGCGAGCGGCAACTCCAACGTCAACTCGAATTTGAACGCCAACTTGACGACCAACAGCCGCAACGCCGAGAATCGCAACGCTGCGCCACGCCCCGACGCCGGACGCAACACGAACGCGCGACCGAACAGCAATAATCCCGACCCCGTGAACCGCAACACGGGCGCGACGCCGAACGCGAACGCCCCCGTCAATCGCAACGCGGGCGCAAACGCGAACCGCAGTAGAACCACTAACAACCGTAATGCGAACGCGGCTCCGGCGCGTAACGCCAATAACCCGCGCCCCTGAGCTTTTGCGGACGCGAAGCCGGAAACGCACCGTCGTCTGGCGAAGCGTAGATAGTTTTGCGCGGGGCTTAAATTCGAGTCTGCGTTGGTCTTAAACTTGAAACACTAACTCCGGCACGAGCAGTTTTCATCCGATTTAATCCAAGTTTCATTAAGTTTTATTCAATATTCGGCTTTTCGACGGTTGACAGGCGACGGCGGCGCGGATCCGCGCCGGGAATCTTGTCGGATCGGGCAAGGCAACGATGATAGAGATCGCCCCATCTATTTTATCTGCTGATTTTGCACGGCTTGGCGAGGAGATCGCGGCCATCGAGCGCGGCGGCGCGACCCTGGTGCATTGCGACGTGATGGACGGCCATTTCGTGCCGAATATCACGATTGGCCTGCCCGTCGTAAAGTCTCTGCGGCGCGCAACCCGTCTGCCGCTCGACACGCATCTAATGATTTCCGAGCCGGGGCGTTACGCGGAGCAGTTTGTCGAAGCGGGAGCCGATATGGTGTCGGTGCACGTCGAAATTGACCCGCATCTGAACCGCACGCTCGTCGGCATCCGCAGCAAAGGCGCGCAGGCCGGAATTGCCATCAACCCGGCGACGCCGCTCGTCGCGCTCGAAGAATCGCTCGCGTTCGCCGACTATGTTCTCTTGATGACCGTCAATCCCGGTTTCGGCGGCCAGAAATTCATCCCGACCATGCTCGATAAAGTGCGTCGCCTGCGGCGCATGATCGAGGAGCGCGGACTCAAGACGCGCATCGAAGTAGACGGCGGCATCGACCGCACGAATATTGCAGACATCACCGCCGCCGGAGCCGAGATCATCGTCGCCGGAACGGCGGTCTTCGGCGGCGGCGACCCGGCGCAAGGCGTCCGCGAACTGCTGGACTCCGCCGCGCAATGGGTTTGAAAAGCAGTGACGAGTGACAAGTGACGGGTGACGAGTTAAAGCAAAGAACTTGTCTTCCAACTTCTCTTATTTCTTGCTCGTCACTTGTCACCATAGTCACTAGTCACTGTTCTTGGAGGTTTTATTAAATGCGTTTACGCAGATTTTTATTGGTCGCAGGCGCGTGCACGATCTTCGTGAGCGGTTTGCCGGTCGCGTCGAATGCGCGGGCGCAGGAGCAGCCGCGCGCGCAGAGCGAGGGGACGGCGGTGCAACGCCTCGAAGTGTTGCGGCAACGTCTGGACACTTCGAGGCGCACGCTCAACGGCGCAATCGCGGGACTCAACGCCGGCGACGATAAGCAGAAGAAAGATCAAAAGGCTGCGGTCGATGATCCGGCGGCGCGGCTGCGCGGGCTGGAAAAAGAGGTGAGTTCGCTCTTAAACGAAGTGAATGAGACGCGTTCGCGTGCCGAGCGCGGCGCCGAAAAGTTTGAAGTCAAGGACGTGGATAAACTCGAAAGCGCGTTCGCCGACCTCAACGGGCGCGTCGAGTCCGGCTTGCAGGCGACGGCGGGCGCACGCCGCACCGCGACCGTCGCCACCAATGCGACGGGCAGCAAGAATAAGAAGAAGCCCGGTTTCTTCGGGCGTATTCTGGGACGCGGCGGCGATGATGACGAGTATGCCGAACTCGTCGGCGGAGTTGCGCCCGGACGCGACCGCCAGTTGTTTGAAGTCGCGGCGAAAGAGGCGCGCCGTTCGAAATACGAGGAAGCGCGTTATCTCTTCAACGTGATCATCACCACCTATCCCGATTCGCCTTACCTGCCGCACGCGAAACTCGCCATCGCCGACACCTTCTATCTCGAAGGTTCGACGAGCGCGCTCATTCAAGCGGCCAACGCCTACCAGGAGTGGTTGACGTTTTTCCCGACCGACCCGCTGGCCGATGAAGTGATGTTGAAAGTCGCAGAGGTGGAGATGCGGCAGATGGGCTTGCCCGACCGCGACGTGGCGCACGCGCGCAAGGCGGAGCAACGTCTGAAAGCTCTCTTGCAGCAGTTCCCGAATACGGCCTTGCGCCCCGACGCGCAGATTCGCTTGAGCGAGGTGCAGGAAAATCTCGGCATGCACACTTTTCAGGTCGGCAACTTTTATATGGATCGCTACGAGCGCGGCGTCGCCCCGAATCCGAAGGGCGCGCAGTCGCGTTATCGTGAAGTGATCGAAAAGTATCCGCACTTCTCGCGCCGCGACCGCGCCCTCTATCTCTTAGCCAACACTTACGTGCTGGAGGAAGAGCCTGACGAAGCGGCGAAGTATTTTCAAGAGATCGTGCGCAATTTCCCGAACAGCGAATTCGCCGAAAAGGCCGCCGAGCAACTCGAAGCCATCGGCGCGGCCAAGCCGGAAGCCGACCCGAAGGCGAAGGACAAACTGCCGCGCGTGAAAGCCTCTATGACTTCGAGGTTCCTGCAGCAGGTGTTCGGCACCAACAGCGTCACGGTGGATAAGAACGGCGTGCTCATCAACAAGGACAGCAACGAGAGCAGCCTGATCGATGTCATCATCGACAACAAAGGCACGCTGCCCGTTACCACGCCGAACGCGCCCACGATCAACCGTCGCGTCCCCGCGGTTTCGCGACCCTCCGCACAGGCGCAACCCGCGCCCGCCGCGCCGGTCACGACCGACAAGGCCACCGACGGCGTTAAACTCACGCCGACCAATCCCGGCGCGCCCAGAACCGTCGATACTCCGAGCGCGCCGCCGACCCAGCCACCGCCCGCGAATTGAAGCCACGCGGGAAGGGCACAGGAAACAAGGTCAAGGGGCAGGGGTAGAGGGAAAAGGTATTAACCCTTTACCCCTGCCCCTTTATCCTTTAGCCATTTTCGTTCCCCTTCCTGCGTTTTACTTTCGAGTCGGCGGTGTTAGAATTTTTGCGCCTCCCAAACGTGTGAAATAGGATCGTTTAGAGCGCGTCGAGCGGCGTGCGCGACGGTTGCGGCGGGGAACCCGAACGGACTGATATGGCCGAAAAGATTGAAGCTGAATTAACGCGCCGCCATCGTGCCGCCTCGATGCTCGTCTCGGCGCTCATCACGCTCACGCTCACGCTCGTCGCGCTGGCCTACGCGGGCGCGCGTCCGCGCGTCAACCTGAGTTTCATCGACCAGACGGCCTATGTCGCGCTCTGGATCGTGATTCTCTTCGCCGGACTCGGCGCAATCGCGCTCCGGCGCATGCGTTTCGGCGCGTTGCGCCTGCAAACCATCGCCGAGGCCAAAGGCCTCTCCGCCCTGCTCGCCACCTTGCACAAGACTACCTTGCTCGTCGCTCTGTTCAGCGTCGTCATCGCCGTCATCGGCTACGTGCTGTTCATGCGTTCGACCGATCCGTGGGATATGGCGAAGGCGGGAATTATCGCCATCGCTATTCTGCTCTACACTTACCCGCGCCGCGCGGCCTGGCAGCGCGTCCTGCAAGCGACGCAGACGAAGGATGGCTTGACCACCGACGGCGTGCCGCCAGTGAAAGGAACACCTGCGTGAAGTTTTCTGTCCACCTCGCCTCGCTCGCCTTCGCAGTTTCGGCGTGCGCTTTTGCCTGTCCCGTTCCCGGCTACGCGCAGGCGGAACCGCTCAGCCCCGTGGCGCAACCCACGGCCACGCCCGCACGCCCGCAGGCACAGCCAACCGCGCAGACTTCCGTACAGCCCACGCTCAACGCGCGTGAGCGACGCGTGAAGGCTTATGCGAAGTTGATGGAAGGGCAGCGTTTCTTCACGAGCGCGCGAGGCGCGGGCGGCATCACGCGCGAGGATTTGAATTCGGCGCAAAAGGCTTTCGAACTGGCCGCCGCGCTCGACCCTACTCTTTCGGAAGCGCACACCGCGCTCGCCGAGATCGCTTTCTTCTTCCTCGACGACCAGACGCTCGCCGAACGACATGCGACGGCTGCCGTCCGAGTCGATAACAACAACTTCGGCGCGCAGCGCATCCTCTCGCGCATCTATTCGCTCAAGGTCGGACTCGACCCGGACAAGATGGACCGCGCCGCCGCCGACCGCGCTATCGCAGCCCTGAAAGAGGTCTTGCGTATTGATCCGGGCGACGGCGAAGCGTTGGCTTTGATCGGCGAGTTCTACGCGGCGACGGGGCGCGACAACGAAGCGATTGATGCGTTCAGGCGTTGGATGGGCGCGCCCGCCACCGTCGATACCAATTTTTTCAAAGTCATCTCGCAGGGGCGCGAACTCTCGTCCGATGCTGCCGCCGCGCGGCTCGCTCAGGCCTATTTGAAGGCCGG
>DASWNS010000635.1:0-3677 GCA_036399115.1 Pyrinomonadaceae bacterium
ATGGGGGCGGGGTGACGGTCAGCGGGAGCGGTAATTTCATCGGCGGCGCGGGGGCGGGCGAGGGCAATCTCATCTCCGGCAGTAACTTTGCGTCCGTCGTAATCGGCGGCATGCAAAACGTGGTGAAGGGTAATTTGATCGGCACACAGGCCGACGGCATCAGCCCTTTAGGTAACAACGGGGCGGGGGTGGTCTGCCCGCACAATTCAAGCGGTAATGTCATCGGCGGGACGGAGAGCGGAGCGGGCAACGTCATCGCCTATAATGCCGGGTCGGGCATCGCCGACACTTCGACCGACTCCATGACGCCGACAATTCGGGGCAACACCTTTCGCGGAAACTCCATCTTCTCGAACAATGCGCTGGGCATCGATGTCGGCGACGATAGCCGCGTCACACTGAACGACGCGGGCGACGGCGATCAAAATCGCCAGAACTTCCCCCTCATCACTTCCGCCACGACGGGCGCAGGCGGCATCAACCTCAAGGGCACCTTCAACAGCGCGGCCAATGCTACGTTCGCGCTCGATTTCTATGCCAACGAGGTTTGCGACGCCACGGGCTTCGGCGAGGGCAAAGTTTTTATCGGCACCGCCAACCTGACCACCGACGCGCTCGGCAATGCCGACATCAACGTCTCTCTACCCGTCGCCGTCGCGCCCGGCAAGTTCATCACCGTCACGGCCACGAACGCCAACAGCGAGACTTCGGAATTTTCCCAATGCCGCGCCGCCAGGGAGAATGTCGAGAACGACCCGTGCGTCTACACGCTCAGCCCCGCGAATAAAACTTCACCGGCGGCGGGCGAGACTTTCACGGTGGGCGTGCTGACGCAGAACGGTTGTCATTGGACTGCGACCAGCAATAGCAACTTCATCAGCGTCACGTCCGGCGCGAACAGTTCCGGCAACGGCCTGTTGACGCTCGTAGTCTCGCGAAACGAATCGGGCGTGCCGCGCACGGGCACCGTGACCATCGGCGGGCAGACCTTCACCGTCACCCAGCCGGAGATCATCCCCGGCGCGCCCGCCATTCAGTTCTCCGAGCGTTTCTATCAAGCCTATGAAAACACGGAGCGCGTCACGCTAACCGTCTTGAGAAGCGGCGACTTGTCGAACGCCGCCTCGGTCGATTACCGCACCGTCGATGTAGATACTTTTACGACCGGATGCGCCAATGGCGGGCAGGGCGCGTTTGGCCGTTGCGACTTCTCCGCGACCTATGGCCGGCTCGCCTTCTCCCCCGGAGAACTGCACAAAACGATCACGATCCCGCTTATTAACGACGGCCACTCTGAAGCTACGGAACCCTTTCAGGTGGTGCTGTCGAATCCGGTCGGCCTCATTCTGGGCGGAACCTCGACGGCTCAGGTGCACGTGCTCGACGACGATCCGTTGGGGACTCCAAACCCAATCTTCAACACGCCCTTCTTCGTCCGCCAGCATTATCTGGACTTCCTCTCGCGCGAGCCGGAACCGTCCGAGCCGTGGAGCGCGGTCTTGGACCGCTGCCCGAATGTTAACCGTGATCCTGTCTGCGACCGTATCACCGTCTCGCAGTCGTTCTTCGGCTCGACCGAGTTCCGCCTGAAAGGCTCCTACGTGTTCCGCTTCTACAAGGTGGCCTTCGACCGCCTGCCGCACTACACGGAGATCGTCGCGGACATGAGCTTCGTCGCCGGAGCGACGGAGGCGGAGGTGTACGCACGCAAGGCGCAACTGGCAACTTTGTTCACAGAGCGTTTTGAGTTCCAGACGGCCTACACACGTCTCTCGCAGAGCGCTTTCGTCGCCGCGCTGCTCGGCAGGTACGGCATCACTCAGATCACGACGCCAGACCCGGCGCAGCCCGACGGGAGCGCGAAGGTGACTTTGACGCAGTCCGAGTTGATCACGAAGCTCGACACAAACGCGCTGACACGGGCGCAAGTGTTGCGCGCCGTGGCCGATTCCGAACAAGTATCGCAAGCGGAGTTCAACAACACCTTCGTGGCGATGCAGTATTATGGATATTTACGGCGAACGCCCGAGGAGTCGGGCTATCAGGCATGGCTCAGAGTTATTAAACAAGACCCGAACAACATCCGCATCATGGTTGACGGTTTTATGAACTCCACCGAGTATCGCCTGAGGTTCGGCCAGCCATAAAGAGGCTGCACAGAGAAAACCGGTAGGGCTTGAACCGGCGACCTTTTGATTCGAACTCACCGTACTATCTTTATCACCGGAGAAGGGTCTTTGGGTAGAGGGGGTTAGAACTTTAACGATAAGTTCTGCATCGCCTATGTCGGCGCCAGACACTTACGGTGCTGTGGACGCGCCGAATTACTTCATTAACCGGGCGGCAATTGCCTGAACAATAAATCAAGCCTCACGCATGAAAGCAATGCTGTTGTCGCTCTGTTTGAATGAGCGATTATGCTTCGCCACCGGTTAAATAGCTCGCTGCATCAAAATATCACGTTGCGGGTCAGAGCCAAGTTGGAAGATATGCTCTCCGACTTCGCGGAAATTCCACTTCCGATAAAATGCCAGGGCGCGGCTGTTGCGTTCCCATACTCCAAGCCAGATAGTCTGAAATCCCTTTCCGCGCGCTTCGTCAATACACCGCTGCATTAACGCTTGACCGACTCTGCGCCCAAGCCATTTTCGGGAGACATACAATCGCACCAATTCAATCGGGTTCTGACCTTCGACGCTCTCCAATGCTTTGCCCGAGTGAAGCTTTGCGTAGCCCGCTGCATGAGCGTCAACCTCGGCAATGAAAAAGATAGATAAAGGGTCGGTCAATTCCGTTTTCAGCTTTTCGAGGCTAAATGAGTCGGCTAAATATGCCGCCATATCCGCAGGCGAGTTATCGTCGGTGAATGTTTCGGCAAATGTTTGCGCCCCCAATTCTGCCAGCAAACTGGCATCTTCGATGCGGGCGTAACGAATGTATAGATTAGAGTTTTGCATCAATATCCTTTACGGCTCAATTATACAAGAAGAAGCATCACTGCATTTAGACGTACCAATCGTCGTGTCAGCTAACCCCTCTATCAGGCTTCTAAGTAAATTATTCCAATAGAAAATACAACTATGTAGGAGGGGCGCGGGTGTGATTGTGTACGACAACGAAATAGGCACTATTAGTGTACGTCTAAATCATTGTATTTATTGATACACCCGGTAGGGCTCGAACCTACGACCTTTTGATTCGAAGTCAAACGCTCTATCCAACTGAGCTACGGGTGCGTGTTGTCTGCAATGGGCGGGAGAATAACATAGGCGCGTGCGTTTTGATTAGTGGGAAGGGTTGGGTGCGCCGTCTTTGAGTAAGCCCGCCTGGATTTCCTGTCGGATGTAGCGGACGAGGCCGTTGATCTGTTCGGGCGTGAGCCTCTTTTCGAAGGCGGGCATGCCGTCGCCGCCTTTGGCGATCTGGCGCGCAAACTGCGCTTCGGTGTGCGTCAGGCCGTGGCCGGTTTTGAAACTGGGCACTTTGAGTGCGCCGCCTTCTTCGAACTCGACTGTGCCGCCTTCGCCGTTATCTCGATGGCAGCGGGCGCAGACCGCCTGATAGGTTGTGCGAGCCGAGGCCAATTCGTCGGAGGCCGCAGGAGCGGATGCGTTGGCGGTCACGTTGGCCGGGGTCGAAGCTGCGTTCGAGTTGTTTGAATTGCCGTTAGAGACGGT
>DASWNS010000636.1:0-4826 GCA_036399115.1 Pyrinomonadaceae bacterium
GAAGTATAATCTGCCCTGCGATTAAAATTTCGACGCCTGTTTTTTAGCGGTGCGCCCCATGCTTGCGGCGCATCTAAATTTATACTGGATGAAGCAATTTTATTTGGAGAATCGAGAATGCCTAAAATTGATAGTATCGAAGAGACGCCGAACCCGAACGCGGTCAAGTTTGTCCTGAAAGAACCTGTGACGACGGGCGCGGCGCGCTCCTTTCTTAGCCCGACGCTGGCGGAGGACGACGCGCTCGCACGTTCCCTGTTCGAAGTGGGCGGAGTCGTCTCCGTCTTTTACATGGACCGTATGATCACTGTGGAGAAATCGGAGACGGAAGATTGGGACGACCTGCTGCCGAAACTGGCCGTCCCCATCCGCGCGGCTGAGGCGGCGCAGGGCGGCGCGGTAGCGGCGGCGGCAGCCGGAGCGGGCGCACTCGGCGGCACGCTCGGCGCGCTGATGAGCGACGACCCGCGCCTCCTGCGCATCAACGAAATCCTCGACCAGAAGGTTCGCCCCGCGCTCGCAGGCGACGGCGGCTGGCTCGAAATCGTCAGTCTCAAAGAGAACACGCTGACGATCAAGTATCAGGGCGCGTGCGGCAGTTGCCCGAGTTCCATCTCCGGCACGCTGATGGCAATCGAGAGCATGGTGCAACAGGAAGTTGACCCCGCTTTGGAAGTCGTCGCCGTTTAACCGGAGGCACGTCAGACAAAATTGGAGGGCAGCGAACACATTCACTGCCCTCCAATTTTATGCCTCGGCTTGAGCTGCCTAAGCCGACTTTTTCGCTGCTCGCTTTTGCCCGCCACTTTTCTTACTATCCTCTGCATCCGTCTCTGCTTTAACCTTTGGCGGTCTGCCGACTTTTCGATTTTCAACTAACTTTAAATCTTCCTCATCTACAACATATGTTCGCCCGAACTGTTGCACGGGTAGCCGCTGTGAACTAATAAGTTCCTGCACGCGTCTCACGCTGACACCTAATCTCTCTGCGGCTTGCGCTGTCGTTATCAATCCCATGTCGTTATTTTTTACAGACGAAGAAACTATTCGGCGATGCGCGCCCTTTTTTGTTGACTTAATGACGCGTTTCGACGAACCGCTCCGGCAATGGGCGAACCTGACGGTTACACAAGACAGGGCGAAAGAGTTAGTTGATCTGATCACAAGGCGCGAGGATAGTGAGAGTCTGGACGCCTTGCTGGAGTTGATCTGTGGGCTGATGCCTTATCCTCCGTGTGCCGCGTGGGAGTATCGCGTGTGAGTCGCCGGGTCAACTTTTTACATCTTTAACATCATTTTTCTGAACTGAGGGCGGGAACGGGCGTATAAGTTGACGCAGCAATTTCATCCGAGGCGCGTTCTGCGCCGCCGTCAGGAGTAAAACTATGAGTTCTCGTCTACGCTTGTGCGCGGTCGCGCTTTGCCTGCCGACTCTTTTGCCCGCGCCGCACACACACGCGCAAACCTCTACCGCCGCCGCTCAACCCAAGAAACCCGCCGCCGCAACCGCGAAGAAAACGGGCACGCTCGACCCGCTCGCCGCCGAACGACGCGCGAACGCCATCACGCTCCTCAACACGCTCGCAGACGAATCACGCGGTTTCCGCGACCAGACGTTGCGCGCGCGCGTGCAGGTGCAGGCGGCAGACGCGCTCTGGGAGACGGACAAGGAACGCGCACGCGCTCTCTTCCGGCGCGCGTGGGACGCTGCGGAACTGGCCGACGCGGAGAATACGCGTCGCGCTGAAGAGCAGAACCGCGCCAGCGGTCGCGCCGGCACGAGGGGTCTTAATCTTCCGAACCTGTGCGGCGAAGTGTTGCGCCTCGCGGCCAGACGCGAACGCGCGCTCGGCGAAGAATTTCTCGGTAGGATGGAGGAAGCGCGCAAACGCGAGACGACCGAACTCAACAACGCCTCCGCCAGCCTGCCTGCGGCGGGCACGGGCGGCGCGGCGAACGCTGGCGGCCAGCCGACCAGACGCGACCCCGATGCCGTCCCGCCCGATGTGGCGCGGCGGCTGCGACTCGCCATGCAGTTTCTCGAAGACAGCGACATCGAGCGTGCGCTGGCGTTCGCCGATCCGGTTCTCAACAACGTCAACCCGAACTCGGTCGAGTTTCTAGTCCTCTTGCGCGAGAAGAGCGCGCAGGAGGCCGACCGCCGTTTCAACGCGCTGCTCGCAGGCACGGCGGCTGATCCGAACTCCGACGCGGGCGACATCCTCCTGCTCTCCTCTTACGTGCTCACGCCGCATCTCTACATGACAATAGGACAGGGCGGGCAGGGCGTCTCTTCGAGCCAGCGTCGCAGGGAGATCGCCACGCCCGACCTGCCCGCCGCCTTGCGCGTCACCTTCGCACGCGCCGCCGCGCAGGTGCTCCTGCGCCCGCTCCCGCAGGAAGATCAGGACGCAACCGCGACGGGTCGGGTCGGCACGTTCTTCGTCATCTCGCGCCTGCTGCCGTTCTTCGAACAGGTCATCCCCGAAGGCGTCCCGGCCTTGCGTGCGCGCCTCGCCGCGCTCAACCCGGACATCCCGGAGCAGGCGCGTAAAGGTCTGGGCGAAGATTTGACGCGCGGCCTCGTGCCCGAAGATTCGCGCGACGGCGTACAGGAATCGCTCGACGCCGCCGCACGCGCCACCGACCCGCGCGACCGTGACACGGCCTACTTTCGCGCCGCGCAGGAAGCGGCCTTCAAAGGCGACCTGCGCGCGCGCGACTACGCAGATAAGATCGGAGACGCGGACTTGCGAAGGCAGGTGCGCGGCTTCGTAGACTTCTCCCTGCTCAATCGCGCCATCACGGATAAGAAGGATGGAATGGAAGTTTTGCGTCTCGCCACGGCGGGCGAGTTGACTCCGGTGCAGCGCACTTGGGCTTACACGGAGGCCGCGCGCCTGCTCGCCAAAGACGACCGCCCGCGCGCACTCGAAGCGTTGGAAGCAGCGGCCACTTCCGCCAGGAGCATCGACGCGGAAGACCCCGACCGCGTGCGCTCGACCGTCGCCGTCGCCACGCGCTTCTTCGAGTTCGACCGCAACCGCGCGTGGGAGATCATGGCCGACGCGGTGAAGGCCGCGAACGCCGCGCCCGAATTCACAGGCTCCGACGGCGGCCTCGCCGCGCGCATCCGGACGCGCAACCAAAGCTCGACGATCAACTTCCCCGCCCCCGTCTTCGATCTCACGGGCGTCTTCCAGACGCTCGCTAAAGACGATATGAACCGCGCCATCGCGCTCGCGCAGACGTTCACGGGCGAGTCGCCGCGCGCCGTCGCCACGCTCGCCATCGCAGGCGCGGTGCTCGGCAAGAAGTGACGAGTGATGAGTGACGGGTGACGAGATAAAAATTTGCATCTCGCCACTTGTCGCCGGGGCGGGTTGCCATTGCAGAGGAATTAAAAACTTCACCGCCGGGACACAGAGGACGCGAAAGGGGCACAGAAAATTTTATCTTCTCTGTGCCCTCTTCGTGTCTGCGCCGGTGAAGTTTTGCGGCGTTGAAGTTTTTTGGTTGCTCTCAATTGCGAATCGTGATCAACGCCCGCCGTGCAACGTCACAAGGAGCACGACGCAGTGAATCAGCAGTCCGACGAGCAGACCCGCGCGACGTGCGCGCCGCGTGAGTCTCTTCCTGAAACGAAGCAACACGAGCGCGCCGAGTGGCAGCCAGAAGAGCAGACCCGTAACGAGTCCGGGCGAGTATGAAGTTGTGTAGAGACTGGCGATGAGGTGCGAGAGCGCGTTGAGCAGAAAGGCCGTGCCGTAGGCAAGCAGCAGCCAGCCGAAAGATTTGAAACGAAGCGTGAGGACGATGCTGGCAGACATCGACAGCAGCGCGACGCCGTTCCATAACAGAAACTCTCCCGGCGTCGCTTCGACGCCCGTAAGCCGCGCCGCCCACACGTTGAAGCCGCCCCACCACTCTTCCAGAATGTGAAGCGCGTAGGTTGCGGGAAAGACCCAAGCCCACGCCGCAGGCCACGCCGCGCGCGTCGCGTCGTCGCGCGCCTCACGCTCCGCACGCATCCGCGCCCCCGTCAAACTCCCGCTCGTCACTTCCCGCTCGTCACTCGTCACTTGTCACTCGTCACTGCCTTCCCGTCGCTCAGGAATAAATATTCATCGGGCGCGTGAGGAGCGCGACGGGGTCTTCGATGTTGAGCGCTTCGCGGACGTAGAAGGCTTCTCCGGCGGCGACGTTGATGAGCGAGCCGTAGTAGCGCATGCGGTATTCCATCTGCGCGAGAAAATTCTTGTCGCTGATGCGCGTCTCCGGTTCCTGTGTGCCCTCACGGTAAAACTGCGAGACGTGCGCGCGGATCGCACGCATCTTCTCTTCGACGAAATCCGACACATCGACCACGAATGACGGCACGACGAGCCGCGAATAGACCGCGTGCGCCAGCGACGGCATCGGCACGACAGCCAGCCCGTGCTCCTCGTCATAGCGGCGCATGCTGGCGAGCCGAGCGGCTTCGCGCACGAGCCGCGCCGTCGCCGCGTGATCGGGATGCGGGTCGTCCCAGTGTGAAGTGAAGACGACGCGCGGGCGCAAGGCGCGAAAGACGCGCACGAGCGCGCGGCGCGCTTCGTCCGTGAGCATCAAGTGGCCGTCGGGCTGTTCGAGATTGAGCCGCGCGTCGAGTTGCATGATGCGCGCCGCCTCGCGCGCCTCCGCTTCGCGCCCTTCGACCGTGCCGCGCGTGCCCATCTCGCCGCGCGTCATGTCGAGCACGCCCGTCCGGTAATTCAAGGATTTCAACTTCAAGAGTGTGCCCGCCACCGTCAACTCCGCATCGTCCGGGTGCGAGAAGACGGCCA
>DASWNS010000637.1:0-4707 GCA_036399115.1 Pyrinomonadaceae bacterium
GCCTGCCGCGCAGGACGGACGATGCGGAGGGCTTGCTGGCGCGCATCGGCAACGGCCATCTCGTCGTCATGCTCGACCGTCTGGACGAATGGCAGATCGCTTACGTCATCCTCAAAGGCAGCTACCGGCAGATACGCGAGGCAGGGATAGACGCGCTCCGCCAGTCGCTCGTCTCAATTGCGCCGGAACTCGCAGACCGCGTTGCGCACTTGAAGGAGTGGAAGCAAGTCTCGATGCTCTCCGTCGAGTCGAGCCGGGTGGCGCAGTGGTATCAGCCGGGTCTGCTGCTCATCGGCGACGCCGCGCACGTTATGTCGCCCGTCGGCGGCGTCGGCATCAACTACGCGATTCAGGATGCGGTGGTCGCCGCGAACACTCTCGCAGAGCCTCTGCGCGACGGACGACTCGAACTACGCCACCTGCGCATAGTGCAGCGACAGCGCGAATGGCCGACGCGTTTCATCCAGAGAATTCAGGCGTTCATACAGCAGGTGATGATCGCCAACATCCTGAGATCAAATCAACCGCTGCAAGTGCCGCGCATCGTCCGTCTCTTCCTGCGCACGCCGTTCCTGAGAGACATTCCGGCGCGCATCATCGCCTTCGGCCTCCGGCGCGTCCACGTCAAGCCGTCGCTCCGCCCGCCCGCTTGAAGAGTTGCGATAGAGGAGCGCGAAATAGCCTAGACGGCTCCGCTCTCGACGCGAGCGCGCGATCACTTCATCCAGTTGGGCGATGACTTCATCAATAGTCCGGGCGGGCATAGTTTATCCTGTCGGGGCGGAGGCTGGCGCACGACGAATGCGCTAGCCTCCGGGGTTTTCCAGAGGCAGGCGGAGCGTGAAAACTGCGCCGCCCGCAGGCGCGTTGGCGGCGGAGAGCGTGCCACCGTGTTCCGTGACGACGCGGTGCGCGAGGGCGAGGCCGATGCCGTGTCCTTTGCTCTTGGTGGTGAAGAAGGGAATGAAGATGCGTTGCAACTCCGACTGCGAGATGCCCGTGCCCGTGTCCTCTATGGAGATGACGAGTTGCTTCCGGCCACTGTCGCCAGTCTCGACTTCGCCATGCGCGCTGACGCGGCGTTGCGCCCGCGTTTGTGTCTCTTCAAAGGCTTCGGCGGCGTTGCGCAGCAGGTTGAGGAGCGCCTGGCGGAGCATCAATTCGTCGGCGCGCACAGAGGGAAACTCGCCGGAGAGGTCGAACGAAACGGCTCGCTCCGCGTAGAAAGGTTGCAACTCGTCGGCGCAGTCTGTGAGCAGTTCGCGCATGGAGACTTCCGAGAGTTGGAGCGGTTGCGGACGCGCGAAGTTGAGAAAGGCCGTGATCATCTGCGTGAGGTTGCGCACTTCTTGCAGCAGCGCGGAGGCCGCGCCGCGCCCGCGCTCGTCGAGTTCGAGATTCTGCAAAAACTGCGCGTAGCCGTGGAGCGTGGCGAGCGCGTTTTTGAATTCGTGCGCCAGCCCGGCGGACATCTCGCCGAGGCTTTCGAGGTTTCTTTTGAGCGCGAGGGCTTCGCGCAACTGCGCCACCTCCGTGATATCCGTGAGCAGACAGAGCGCGCCGCGCGCACCGCTCCCCGCCTGCGGGTCAATCGGCGCGACCGTGACGCCGAGACGACGCACGCGTCCTTCGCCCGTTGTCGCTGCGACCTCTTCACGACGATAAAGCTCTCCGCTGAGCAAACAACGTTCGACCAGATTGGTCAGTTCAGGCGAGAGCCGGAGCAGCGTCTTGAGATGTTGTCCGGTGCTGTTTGATTCAATTTCGAGCAGGGCGCGGGCGGGCGGATTGATGACGGTGGCGAGGCCGCCCGCGTCGAAGGCGACGAGGCCGGATGGGACGCTCGCCACCACGCGCTCGTTGAACATCTCCGCCGACGCGGCGCGCGCGCTCGCCTGCGCGCTCAATTTCTCCAACTCGCGCTGCTGCGCGCGCAGTTGCGCCACGACGGCCTGAAAAGTCTCAAGCACAAACTCCGTCTCATCACGCGCGCCTTCGGGACGCGCAGCCACGGGCGCGCGTTCGGCCTCGCCGACGAGTTGGCGATACGGGCGCACCAACCAGCGCGGCAGGAGAAAGATTCCGGGCAGGCTGATGAGCAGCGTGATCGTAAAGACGGCGAAGAGCACGGGCGGGCGCACGTTGCGGTCTGGCGGCGTCATCGCCACCAGCGTCAGCGTGAACAAATTCGCCACCAGCAACAGCCCGACGACCAACGCCAGCACCAACTGCACGCGATTTTCGTAACGACCCGACATAAAAGCTGTGATGAGTGATGAGTGATGAGTGATGAGTGAAAGTCAATGGAATTAACTCATCACTCATTACTCATCACTCATCACTTCTTAAGGAATGAAGTGTCCGATGTACCAGTCGATGATCTGTTGTCCGGCAAGGAGGCTCAGGATCGCGCCGAGGCCGAGGAAGATGCCGAAGGGGAGGAGCATTTGCATGTCGCGCTCGCGCCGCCAGAGCATGAGGCCGACGCCGATGAACGCGCCGCTCATTACGCCGAGAAAGATCGTCACCACCGTCAGCGGCCAGCCGAGATATGCGCCGACCATGAACATCATTTTGACATCGCCGAGTCCCATCGCTTCGACGCCGCGCAGGCGTTCCCACAACCAACCCATCAGCCAGAGCGAGCCGCCGCCGATGGCCGCGCCGAAGAGTGCGCCCGCGAGCGATATTGACCACACAGGCCAGCCCACGAGCAGCCCTTCGCTTAAAAATGCGAGGCCGTCCGTGTTCGGCACGAACGCGCGGACGATGAGCGCGAAGAGGAGGCCGGGGAGCGTGATCACGTCGGGCAGGATCATATGCTCGGCGTCGATGAAGATGAGCGCGACGAGCGCGGCGACGAAGATTAGATCGAAGGGCAGGGCGAGCGTCAGCCCGTCGTGCAGGAAGACGAGGGCGAAGAGCAGCGCGGTCAGGGCTTCGATGGCCGGGTAGCGCGCGGAGATCGAGACGCCGCAGGCGCGGCAGCGTCCGCGCAGGACGAGGTAACTCAGGATCGGAACGTTATCGTAAGGCCGGATCGGCGTGCCGCAGGAAGGGCAGCGAGAGTTGGGAAAGGCGATGGATTCCTCGCGCGGCACGCGATGAATCACCACGTTCAGGAAACTGCCGATGAGCGCGCCGAAGGTGGAAACGAGGATGAGTGCGAGGGGAAAGGGCATGAGCGTCGAATCGGCGAAAGAAGTTAAATTTTGCAGTTGAGTCATCCTGAAGGTTTAGTCTATGAGAATCGAGACGCTGTCTGACGCCCACTCCGCCTGATCGCGCCCTTGACGCACGGCGCGAACTTTAAGCATATTAAGACTTCGCACGGGTTTGCGAAAGACTTAAATTTTAACGAACGACGGGAAAGGATCACGCATGAATTCGCGCAGACCTATCATCGCGCTCATCGTCATCGCCGCGCTCATCGTTGCCATCCTCACTTTCGTTCCTTATTCGCTCACAATGGTCAGGCGTGCGGGGCAGAACGTCGCCAACGCCGTCCAGCACTCGCTCGGCAAAGAACAGCCCGCGTTTGAAGCGGAGGTGCGCCAGAAGCCCATCGTGCCGCAGTTCGACGTGGCCTTGTGGTACGGGGCGCGCGGCGAAGAACCGGAGAAGCACGGCGTCCTGATTCAGAGCCTCGACGGCGAGCGCGTCTTCGCTTCGCACAACGCAGACACCCTGTTCAATCCCGCCTCGCTCGTCAAACTAACGACCACGCTCATCGCGCTCAAGCGGCTCGGGGCGGATTATCGTTTCGTCACGCGCGTCTACACGGACGGAAGCGTGGACGCTTCGGGCACACTCAACGGCAATCTCTATCTCGCGGGCAACGACCCGACCTTCGGCGACACGTCCGCGAATCTCATCGCGAAAGAGTTGCGCGCGCGCGGCATCAATCGCGTGAAGGAAAAGATACTCGTCGCGCCGGGTTTCTCTTTCAACTTCAACGAGCGTGCAGAAGACTCCGCCGAGTATGCGGCGCGCGTGATGGCGCTTAAACAGTCCGCGACCGGGATGGCCGAACCGGAGGGAACTGAGATTTTCGCGCTCTCCTCGAATCCACTCCGTGAAGTGCTGCTCTACATGAACGCGCACTCGAACAACTTTGTGGCCGACCGCCTCGGCGCGTTCCTCGGCGGCCCTTCGGCCATCGTGCGCTTTCTGGTTGAAGAGTTGAAGTTGCCGTCGGAGCAAGTCTCGCTCGAAACGGCTTCGGGCTTGTATAACAACCGCATGACGCCGCGCGGCGTGCTCGTCGTCATCAAAGCCTTGACCGAAGAGGCGACGCGGCACGGACTCAAACCCGAAGACCTGCTGCCCGTCGCCGGGTGCGATTGGGGCACGGTGCGTCGTCGCATGGAGGGAACGGGCTTTGAATGTTCGCTCGTCGGGAAGACCGGGACGCTGACGACCACCGACGGCGGCATGTCGAATCTGGCAGGCATCGTCTTCACCAAAAATTCCGGCCTGCTCCTCTTCGTCATCCTCGCGCAGGGCAACCGCATCTGGGAGCACAAGCAGATGGCCGACCAACTTCTCGCCGAGACGATCCGCGAACAGCAGCCCGCGCCGCTGTTCGCGGACACGGAGAAGCGTCGGCAGTTGTTGCCGCCAAACAGCCTGACGATTGAACAGAAGTCGGAGGTCAAAGGTCAGAAGCCGGTTAAAGCCGCGCACTGAAAAGCGCGGTCGGCGTCG
>DASWNS010000638.1:0-22357 GCA_036399115.1 Pyrinomonadaceae bacterium
CCAGAACTGTGGGCGACAAAGTGACGGCGGAAGTGATTCGTAAATACATCCAACGTCACAAAGAAACCGAAGATACGCAAATAGACCTGTTCGACTAAATCACTCTAAAGCCCCACCGCTTGCGGTGGGGTACTTTTACTCATCACAGGCGCAGTCAGCGATATGCTCCTGTCCCGCGTCGGTTTAGGAGTCGCTCCCGATGAAAGTACTGATCACAGGCGGCAGCGGCGCACTGGGTCGCATACTTGTACGCACCGCAGCGGACGCGGGGCACGACGTTCGCGGTCTGAGCCGTGGCGAGCGTCCGCAGTCCGCGCCGTCCGCTGTCGAGTGGGTGCGCGCCGACCTCGCATCGGGTGAAGGTTTGAGCACGGCGTTGGCCGGGGTGGAGGCGATCATTCACTCTGCCTCAGACCCGCGCCGGGCAAAGCCGGTTGACGTTGAGGGAACGCGCCGCTTGGTCGAGGCTGCGCGCGCGGCGGGCGTCTCGCACCTCGTCTACATCTCCATCGTTGGCATTGACGACATTCCCTACAGCTACTACCGGCGCAAGCGCGAGGCGGAACAGATCATCGAAGCATCCGGCGTGCCCTACACGAACCTGCGCGCCACACAATTCCACTCGCTCGTAGATTTTCTTATCTCGAAGGCCGCCCGTCTGCCGCTCCTGTTGCCGCTGCCAACCGACTTCAAATTCCATAGCGTAGCTGACGCGGAAGTGGCCGCGCGCCTCGTCGCGTGTCTCGCGAAAGGTGCGCGTGGACGGGTTGAGTTCGGCGGGCCGGAAGTGCTCACACTCGGCGAAATGGCTGCGACGTGGTTGGGAGTAAACGGTGTACGCAAACGACTGGTGCGCTTGCCGCTGCCGGGGGCAATCGCGGCGGGCTTCCGCGCTGGCCTGAACACGACGCCGGACGCTGAGCGGGGCACGACACGCTGGCGCGTGTGGCTTGAACAAAACAGAGATCGGCGATGACGAGTCCGACCTGTGGGATGAACCTGTACAGGGTCGGGCTGAATAGGTTTAGTGTAAACAACACGCCGCGTCAGGCAGAGTAACGCACCCTCCGGACGGAAACTACTTCGATAGGTGATAGCCAATCGTCTTTGGCAGCCAATCCTGGCTGCGAGTAGTTTGGCGTGCCGCACTATTTAGAAAATGGACACACAGCCCGTCGATGCCGCCACCTTTGTATTGACATTCTATACGTGTGCGCGTACTCTCGTACAGAGCATCTATAGGAAGCATCGAATGGAACCTATTCAAACAAACCTACTTCAGGGCACGCTTGATTTATTGATCCTCAAAGCGCTCTCGCTGGGCGGGATGCACGGGCTTGGTATTTCGAGGCGCATTGAACAGATCACAAACGGAACTTTTCACGTCAAGCCAGGCTCTCTATTCCCGGCACTCCATCGAATGGAGGAGGCGGGCTGGCTCAATTCCTCCTGGGGCGAATCTGAAAATAATCGCCGCGCAAAGTATTACCAACTGAGCCAGGCTGGACAGAGGCAACTTAAAGAGGAGACACGGGAATGGGATCGCATTGTGCTCGCCATCACTCAGGCTTTAAAGGCGACTTAGAGGTTTAAAGATGCCGCTCTGGCGTTGGCTCTCCACACTGTCGAGAAATATTTTCCACAAGGCTCGCGTAGATGAAGAGTTGGACGAAGAGGTGCGTGCGTATCTGGAGTTGCTGACAGATGAGAAGAGCGCGCAGGGGTTGGATGCGGAGCAGGCACGGCGCGCCTCCGTGCTTGAAGTGGGCGGCATTGAACAGGTTAAAGAACAGGTGAGAGATGTGAGGATCGGAGCAACAATGGAAAGTTTACTGCAAGACTTGCGCTACGGCGTGCGCGTGCTAATTAAAAACCCCGGCTTCACGGCAGTCGCCGTGCTGACCCTCGCTTTGGGCGTCGGGGCGAACACAGCGATCTTCTCGGTGATCAACGCCGTGCTGTTGCGTCCGCTGCCTTACCCGGAGGCGCAAAGGCTCGTCTGGGTTTGGGAGACGCACCCGAATATCAAAGAGGAACCGGCTTCGCTGCCGAATTTCACTGACTGGAAAAGTCAGTCTCAGAGCTTTGAAGGCATGGCGGGCTTGGCTAATGCGAGCCTCGCACTCACGGGTGAGGGCGAGCCGGAACGCATCCCGACTTGCTTCGTCGTCGGCGATCTCTTCACAGTACTCGGCGTCAGCCCTGCGCTCGGTCGCAGCTTTCTGGCGGAAGAGGACAAGCCCGGCAATGAACGCGTCGTCGTTCTCAGCTACGCGATCTGGCAGCGACGTTTCGGCGGCGACCAGAACATCGTGAGCAAGTCCATAACCTTGAGCGGCAACCCGTACACGGTAATCGGCGTCCTGCCGCAAGGCTTCAAACATCCGCAGACGGGTCAACGCAAGGAGCCGGAACTTTATGCGCCTTTAGGCCGCGCGCCGGAGTCTGCCGGGCGTCGCTCCGACTTTCTGGGCGTCCTGGCGCGCACGAAACCGGGCGTCCCGCTCAAGCAGGCGCAGGCCGAGATGAATACCATCACTGCGCGCCTCGCACAGCAGTATCCGGACTCGAACGCGAATTGGGGCGTGACTTTGCTGCCGCTGCACGAGAGAGTCACAGGCGACGTAAGCCGCGCGCTGTGGCTGCTGATGGGCGTAGTCGGCTTCCTGCTCTTGATCGCATGTGTGAACGTGGCGAACCTGACGCTGGCGCGGTCGGCGGCGCGCGGTCAGGAGATAGCAGTCCGGCGTGCGCTCGGCGCAGACCGTTCGAGACTCGTCCGTCAATTTCTGACCGAGAGCGTCCTCCTCTCTTTTATTGGCGGGACGCTTGGTTTACTGCTGGCGGCGTGGGGCATCGCCGCCCTTAGCGCGCTTAGTCCCGGCAACATCCCGCGTCTGGACGAGGTGACATTGAACTGGCCTGTGCTCGCCTTCACGCTCGCCGCTTCACTCATGACGGGTCTTATCTTCGGACTCTTCCCGGCCTTGAACGCGACGAATCCCAACCTCACCGAATCGCTCAAGGAGGGCGGTCGCAGTTCGACGGAAGGCAGTCGCAGCGCACGCGTGCGCCGTGGGCTTGTCGTTTTCGAAATCGCCGTTGCGCTCATGCTGCTGGTGGGGGCGGGGCTGATGATACGCAGCTTCACGCACCTGCAAGATGTCGATCCGGGCTTTCAACCTGAACGCGTGGTGGCCGTCGATGTGGGCTTGCCGTCGGCGAAGTACAAGGAAGATGAGAGAGTGGTCGGTTTCTACGATCAATTCTTCGGTCGCGTGAAAGCTCAAACGGGCGTCGAATCGGTCGCCGCGATCAGTACGCTGCCTTTGAGCGGGAGCGGCGACATCATCACTTTTCAGGTTGACGGGCAAGCCGAGCCGGGTGGCGATGCCAGCGCAGACGCGGAGTATCGCATCATCAGTCCCGGCTACTTCAGTACGATGAGCATTCCGCTCGTCAAGGGCAACGACTTCACCGAGCGCGACACGAAAGACGCTCCCTACGTGATGCTCGTGAACGAGACTTTTGCGCGCCGCTTCTTCCCGAACGAAGATGCCATCGGCAAGCGCCTCAATCCCAGCGCTAGCTCCGATGCTCCCTGGCGAACCATCGTCGGCATCGTCAAAGATGTCAGGCTTCAAAGCCTCGACACAGAACCTTACCCGCAGATGTACGCGCCGCTCGCCCAATCGCCGCGCCGCTCGATGACGATGGTTGTGCGCACCGCCGGCGACCCGATGAACGTGCTCCCGTTCGTCAGGAACGAACTCAAGACGCTTGATAAAGATCAGCCGCTCTACAACGTACGCACGATGGAGCAGGTGTTGGCCGAGTCTATCGCGCGCCGACGCTTCAACATGATGCTCATCGCCATCTTCGCCTTCCTCGGCCTCGTCCTCGCCTCGGTCGGCATCTACGGCGTGATCTCCTATTCCGTCACGCAGCGCACGCACGAGATCGGCATCCGCATGGCTCTGGGCGCGGAGGCGCGCGACATTCTCAAGATGATCGTCAAGCAAGGCATGGGCATGGTTCTGTTGGGCATCGGTCTGGGACTCGGCGGGGCTTTCGCCCTGACGCGCGTGATGTCGAGTCTGTTGTTCGGCGTCAGCCCGACCGACCTTACTACCTTCGCGGGCGTCCCTCTGATTCTCGCGATGGTGGCTCTGCTCGCCTGTTACATCCCGGCGCGGCGGGCTACGCGCGTCGATCCGATGATCGCTCTGAGATTCGAGTAAGGGAGACTTTTTGCGACGCTGCCATATTTTCTGCCACAAAGTGGACGGACGCGGTGTTTACTAGATTGAACGACGAAGTTTTTCAGGCTTTGCTCGGACAAGCTAATCCGCCTTTTGAGGAGAAAATATGATATTGAGAAAAGTATTGGCGCGCACGGTTCTGACCTGCATCGCCTTCGCCCTTGCCGCGTCGGCGGCTTTCGCACAAACAAACAGTTCGCGCTCCTCGCTCGCCTGCCGCGATCAGGATAATTTCGGCGACGATGCGCGCGCGCGTCACTGTCAGGTAAAGGAACAGACCATTCAGGCGACGGGCGGCACGCTCAGCGTCAACGGGATGAAGAACGGCGGAATCGCCGTCAAGGGTTGGGAGCGCAACGAGATTCTGGTGCGCTATCGCCTCCAGACGTATGCGCCGACGCAGGCCGAGGCCGACAGCCTCGCTGCTCAAATCAGGGTTACGACGGCAGGCGGGCAGGTTCGCGCCGAAGGCCCCGAAAACGACGGCGCTGCCCGCTGGGATGTGGGCTATGAGATATTCGTCCCGCGTCAAGCGAACCTTTCACTCCAGACACACAACGGCGGCATCAGCCTCTCGGACGTTCGCGGGCAGATTAACTTCGAGGCCAGAAACGGCGGCGTCGCCTTGAAGAATATGGGCGGCAACGTCAAAGGCGAGACGGTCAACGGCGGCCTGCATGTAGAACTGACCGGCAACAACTGGGAGGGCGAAGGACTCGACGTGCGGACGACCAACGGCGGCCTGTCAATCACGGTGCCGGAAAATTATTCGGCGCACCTTGAGACGGGGACGGTCAACGGCGGCCTCGTCGTGAGTCCTGCCATCGCCGAAGTGACGCGCAAGACGAAGCAGTTATCGCTCGACCTCGGTGCGGGCGGCACGAACCTCCGTATTCACACGACGAACGGCGGCGTCTCGATCAAGCGTCGCGAGTCGAGATAAACCATCAACACGTTAAAGCCTGTGCTGGCCGACCGTCGCTTCCGATACTTTCTCATGTTCGTTCCCTAAGCTTTGCTAAAGCCTGCCGGGAGTGGAGACAGCAACACTCCCGGCAGGGGAACTGCATCAGCACAGACGATTCACGGTCGCGCATCAAGCGACTGCTTCCGTAGAGCGAACGTTTGTTGAGCGAAAAGGCTAACGGGCTTGACTGTTCAAATGTTTCCCGATCAGTTCGGTCAGCCCCGCCCCAAGGTCTTTGCAGCAGCCGAACCCGGCATGCAGGATTCTACCGTCCGCGCCGACGACGTAGAGCGTCGGCAACACGTTTGCCATATAACTCTTGCCAATCGCATTCCCTTTAAGAAGTAGGCCGTAAGTCAATTTCAAGCTCTTCATGGAGGCGACGGGGTCGCCGCTGTCGCCCTCACCTACGTCGAGTCCCAACACCACGACGCCTCTGTCCTTAAACTTTTCATGTATGGGGGAGATTCTTTCTTCGGATACCGAGTGGCAGGACTACAGGGCTCGGAAACTCGTCTTGAGAATAGCCGGTCGTGCGGATGAGCCGGAAAGCTTCGCCGCAGCTAGGAGATGCTTGGCCGACGCGATGGAACTGGTGGCGCAACGCCTTAACGACATGTGGACCGACGAGCGGTACGTGCGCGCGTCTCTCGACGACGAGTTCTTATCGGAAGGAGATATTGAGTCCGAAGAAGAGCCTAGCGAGAAGGAGTAATTGCCTCCAAATAGTCTTGCGGGCTGATGTGAGATCGCATAAGTCTCTGGTAGAGATTCGACGGCTCATGGAGGTAATCTTTAGAGGAGCCGTCCTCTCCGGGACTTAAAAGGGGTAAATCTGAGAGGGCTTCGCTGACGGTGATGGCAGGGGCAAGTACGGAAGAGAACGGCTCTTTAGAAACCCCGTACCTCGTAACGGGTACGGGCGACTCTATGCCTTTACTACGTCCAGAGTCGCCGACTAATACGATACGCATCCTCCTTTGGCACTCTTCGGCACGCTTTTAGCCCGGCCAGCTTTGTGCTTCTGCCACGCCGCTTCCAGTTGTTTGACCGACTCGTCCGTCAACGGCTCATCCTCTACCGGATGCACGGCCAGATCGACGCCCTGCCCGCCGCAGACCGTGCCAACAAAGTCACTGATGCACTGGCGCAGCAACTGTTCGCGGGTGATTGACGGAGTGAAGTGAAAAGGTGTCCTGCCCGCCCCTTTCTACGGCTGTAGCCGTACTACGACGCACGTAGAAATGAGTCAAGAAGAATTTATCCAGACACGAATTTTTGGATTTGAATAATCGCGATTGACTTCCCGGAAGGTTGGTGCTAAAAAACCAGCACCTGCTGGAAATTTAGCATCCGGTGTGAAATCGAGGGACAAATTATCTTAAGAAAGCAAGAATTGATGAGCAAGAAGGAAGCAAGCACGCTGTCACGGCGGGAGCGGCAGATCATGGACATCATTTATAGCCGCGGCCAGGCCAGCGCGACTGAAGTTATGGAAAGTTTGCCTGACCCCCCAAGCTACTCGGCGGTGCGAGCGCTGCTGCGCGTGCTCGAAGAAAAGGGTCATCTGCGGCATAAGCAAGACGGACAGCGCTATGTCTATTCTCCGACGGTGGCGCGCGAGCGGGCGAAACGTTCGGCGCTGAGACGCGTGCTGCAAACCTTTTTCGACGATTCGGCGGAAGACGCCGTTGCGGCTTTGCTCGACATCTCGCAGGAACATCTGTCAGACGACGAATTAAAACGCATGGAGAACCTTATCAAACAGGCTAGAAGGGAAGGGCGTTAAATGATGAGTTACTGCTGGAATATTTTAACGTCGCACGACAGTTACGAACTCCTGTCGCTTCTCGCGTTGACGGCGACGAAAGCGACTCTGCTCCTCGCTTGCGCCGCCTTGCTCTGTTTTGCTTTTCGTCGCTTTTCGGCGGCGACACGTCATCTCCTGTGGGCTTCCGCGCTGTGCGCCTCGCTGCTGCTGCCTTTTCTTTCCTTCATAAAGATGTGGGAATTGCCGATCTTGCCCGCACAGATGTTGGTGTCGGATTCTGCCGCCGCGAAAGAGCTGCCCGGAAGAGATGAAGCGCTTGCAATGCCAGAGGCGCAAGGGGCGGAGGGCTTTTCACCTTCACTCGATTCAGGCGTCGGGATGCAAAAAGTAACCGGAGCGCAAACTAATGCAGAGTCGCTTGAAGCGCGCGTGCCAGCACCAGACGCTTCTGAGTTCCCGTTAACGACGCCCCAAAAGACGACTTCGCTTTTGCCTCAATTGCTTAACATCGCTGTCGCCGTGTGGGTCGTCGGAGTGTTGCTGTTTTTACTTAAATTATTGGCCGGATTCATCGCCACAAATTTGTTGAGCCGCCGCGCCGTCGAGTTCAAAGACCCGTCGCTTACCGCGTTGTTTTCGTCTCTTCTGCTTGAGGTCAACTTGAAGAGTACGGTTCGCTTGTTGCGCAGCGAACGCACGTCAATGCCGATTGTGTACGGGATTTTGCGACCCGCCGTTCTGCTGCCTGCGGCGGCTGAAGCATGGTCTGAGGAACGGCAACGAATGGTGTTGCTACACGAACTGACGCATATCACGAGGCGGGATTGTTTAACCCAGATGATAGCGCAGATGGCATGCGCGTTTTACTGGTTCAACCCGTTCATCTGGTTCGCCGCGCGTCGCCTCCGCGTGGAACGCGAACAAGCCTGCGACGATTACGTGTTGAGCATCGGCACGAAGCCATCCGACTACGCTAATCATCTGTTAGACATTGCGCGTTCGATGCAGGAACGCTCGATCTTCGAGTGGTCACAAACAACCAGCGTCGCCATGGCGCGACGGTCACAGTTGGAAGGGCGTCTGCTGGCGATTCTTAGTAAAGAGAACAAACGCGGCGCGGTGTCGCGCCTCGCGGCTATGAGCCTCATCGCGTTGATATGCTTTCTACTCGTCTCACTCGCAGCCGTGCGCCCGACGGTTATTCACGCGCAGAATCCGCGAACTGCAAATGACGCTTCAACGGATGAAAGAGCGGACACGGCGAGCGCCTTGCCGGATTCGCTTGTCGCCATCGTCGCGGGGCACGGAGGCGACGCGGCGGCGACGGGTGCAGAGACGCGTGAGGCGGGAAGAGATCAAGTGGCTGCTGCCGTCGCTACGGTTAATAGTGCGCCGGAGCAGGACTCGAACGGCGTGCAAATTGAGGACGGAATCAGCGGGAACATAAACGGAGAGGTCAGACGTATTGTAGAACCAGAAGCCGCCGAAACTGCCGCACAACAGGCCACGACACTGGTTCACATGCTGGAAGTCAAACCCTTAGTCAGGCAGGAAGCGAACTCTTTTATCAATGCGGGACACCGCCCGGAGCCTACACCCCGGACTCAAGACAAGCGCGGAGATTTTATCGACGAGATGGCTTCAGCCGGTTACACGAATCTTTCGATTGATGAGTTGATAAGGCTCAAGACGGCGGGCGTCACAGCCGATTATGTGCGGAGTTTGCGCGCGCTCGGCCTTGCCAATCTGGCGTCGAAAGAACTGGCCTCGCTGGCAATTCATGGCGTCACAGCGGCTTATATTCAGTCGATCCGCGCGGCAGGTTACAACGATCTATCCGCGAAAGAGTTAACCACTTTTCGCATTCATGGCATCACGCCCGAATACATCAAGACTCTACGTGACGCGGGCTACGGCAACCTGACTGCGAAGCAACTGGTCGAGTTTGCGATTCATGGCGTTACGCCCGCCTTCATCGGTTCAATTCGCGCGGCGGGCTACGGCAATTCGTCGCCTAAAGAACTCGTCTCTTTACGCATTCATGGCGTGACGCCCGAGTTTATTCGCAAAGCGCGCAGCCGTCTGGGAGAACCGACACTCAAACAGATTCTCTCTCTCAAAATGATCGGCGTCCTCGATGACGAGAAGGACAAAGAGAAGAAATAAGGATCGGAAGCGAAGGAGTTTAATTATGAAGCAAGCGCAAACATTCACGTGTAAGTCTTCTACCCTCAAACGACACGCCCGACGACGCGCCGGTTCGCTGCTCGTCGCCTTTCTCGTCACTTCAACTCTCGCCGCCACGACGGCAGGCAACGCCAAACTTACCAGCGCGAACACTGCAATGCAAGCTGCGATTACGGGCGAATGGCTCGTCGATTTTAACCGCAAGAACGCAGACGAAGTGCAGTTCACGGTTATCCGTCGTTCGGAGCGCGGCGGCCAGCACAACTCCAGTAACGGCGTCCCCCTCAGCGAACTACAAGGTCTGACGCGCCAGCAAGCCACAGGCGCGCGGACGGAGGTTAATTTCCGCATCGTGCGCGAAGCGGGCACCTTCCAGTGTGAGGGATTTTTTCAGGAGGGCAGAGGCGCGGGACATTGGACTCTAACGCCGAACCAGAGTTTCGTTTCCGCGATGCGGGGTCGCGGTTACGATAATCTCTCCGCAGATGACCTGTTTTCCGCCGCGCTCTTCGACATCAACGTCAAGACCATCGAAGACTTGAAAAGCGCGGGCTACGACCGCCTCTCGTTTCAGGAACTCGTGGAAGCCAGCATCTTTAAAGTGACGGGCGACTTCGCGCGCGAGATGAAGTCCGCCGGGTTTGAAAATCTAACTTTCAAACAGCTTGTCGAAGCGCGCATCTTCAAAGTCGATAGTCAGTATGCGAAGGAAGTGCAGTCGATGGGCTTCGGAGCGCAGCCGCTAAAGACGCTGGTGGAAATGCGTATCTTTAAGATCACGCCTGAGTTCATCAGTGAAATGCGCTCGATGAACTTCGATGATCTCTCGCTCAGGCAATTGATAGACATGCGCATTCACAAAATAACTCCTGAATTCGTCAACGGTGTGAAAGGCGAAGGCTTTGCCTCGATCTCGCCGCGTCAGGCGGTCGAACTGAAAATTCACGGGGTTGACGCGGATTTTATCAGGCGGGTGAAGGCGAAGGGGTTTAATAACGTCTCGCTGAATAAACTCGTCGAGCTGCGCATTCACAGGGTTATCGAATAACCGTCGAATCAACATAGACAGACAGAGCGGGAGGTGAGTTATGAAAAAGTTTCAGACGGCAGAGAGTCACTTGTTAACTACGAAGCAGTTGCGTATTTCGTCGCTGCTCCTGAGCGGGCTGTTTGCCTTTTCCGCTTTGGTCTATGCCAACGTCAGCAGTGCGAGCGCAAAGGGCGGCCTCGATCCGGTTCAAGCGCAGGATACGTTGTCCGGGCAATGGACTGCCGAGGTGCGACGCGACAAGCCGGGCGAAATACAGATGACGTATCACAGGCATTCGGAGACGGGCGGCTTCAATATATCGGGCGACACATTCGCGCTCAGCGAACTGCAAGGTCTGTCTGCCGAGACGGCCTTGTCTGCAAGGACGAACGTTAATTTCAAACTCGTGCGACAGGCCGGGACGTTCGCCTGCGAAGGCTATTTTCGCGAAGGCAGGGGCGCGGGTTTCTGGACCTTCACGCCGAGCCAAAGTTTCGTCTCGGCGATGCGGGAGCGCGGTTACAGTAACTTAACCGACGGGGATTTGCTGAGAGCCGCTCTGCATAACCTGACGACAAACTACATCGAAGATTTGAAGTCGGCAGGCTACGACCGCCTGGAGTTCAAACAACTCCTGCGGGCGTCGAGCCACTCCATCACGCCCGCCTTCATACGCGAGATGCAATCCGCAGGTTATCAGGGTCTAACGATGGAAGAACTCGTCCGCGCGCGCAATCACAACATCGACAGCCGGTACGTCGGCGAAGTGCGCGCGATGGGTTTTGATAAACAACCGCTCGCAAAGTTGATTCGTTTACGCAATCACCAGATCACGCAGGACTTTATCAACCGCATGCGCTCGGCAGGATTCGACGGCCTTTCAATCGAACAGTTGATCCGGCTCAAGAACCACGAGATCACTCCTGAGTTCGTCAACGGCGTGAAGGCGGAGGGCTACGCGGACATTCCCGTGGAAACGGCTGTCAGGCTCAAGAATCACGAAGTTGACCGGGACTACATCCGGCGCGTCAAGGCGCGCGGCTTCACCGACCTCACTCTGGAGCAGATCATCAAGCTGCGCTCGCGCGAGATCATTAAATAACCCGCGAGGGGTCGGAGCCGGGGCGGCTGGCATAGCGTCGCCCCGGCTTTAATTTCACTTCCGCCGCAAATAATCGCCACAAACGTCTCCCCGTCGGTGTTCTCTAGTTGAGGTCTATCTACGGTCTGAAAATCAGATGTCAAAAGTCTGACCTGACCAAACACCAGCAACGACACTTGATTTCCGCTTTATGAAAAACATCTCAGGGCTTTGCCTTGTTATCCTCCTGTGTGCCTTGAACTCGTCGGCGCAAACTCTCCCTCCCAATCCGGCTGAGGCCGGTGCGAGCGTGGCGAACCCGCTGGCAAGCCCGCCCGCCTCGCCTTCCCTTTCGGCCTCGATAGAGGCGGCAACGGCAACCGCAACGCCGGGCGTGGAAACGCCCGTCTCGCCCTATGCGCGAAAGGACGCGACCGTGCGGATTCCCCGTTTCGAAAGCGCGCCGTTGATTGACGGGCAGTTGAATGATGCGGTCTGGCGGAGCGCAACCGTCTTCGGAGATTTTCTGCAAACGCAGCCGGGCGATAACGTCGCCCCGACTCACCCGACCGAAGCCTTGATGGGCTACGACGCCAAGAATCTCTATCTGGCCTTTCGCGTCAAACAGGACCGGGACAAAGTGCGTGCGACGGTGGCGCGGCGCGACAACATTTTCAACGACGATTACGTGCTCGTCTACATAGACACTTTCAACGACCAGCGACAGGCTTACGTGATCTTCTTCAACCCGCTCGGCATACAGGCCGACGGCACCTACACCGAAGGGCGCGGCGAGGACTACAGCGTCGATCTGTTGATGGAATCGAAAGGCGTGCTGACCGAAGACGGCTTTACGATTGAAGCGGCGATTCCCTTCAAATCGCTGCGCTACGAGGCGGGAAAAAATAAGCAGTGGGGACTGCACATCTTCCGCCGCGTCAAATACAACAACAACGAATACAACTCCTGGATGCCGAACAACCGCAGCATCTCCGGTTCGCTCAATCAAGCCGGACGCATCACGGGTCTGGAAGACATCTCTACCACGCGCCAGCTTGAGTTTAATCCGACCCTCACGCTTTCAGAATCCGGCAGGCGCACGCGTTTTACTTTCGACCAGAATCCGGCGGGGCGTTTCGTCAACGAAGGACTCAAACCCGAACTCGGCATGACCGCGAAGTTCAGCCTGAGTCCAACCGTGACGCTCGACTTCGCCTACAACCCTGACTTCGCACAGGTCGAAGCCGACGCACCCGTCACCACGGCGAACGTCCGTTTCCCGATCTTCTTCGCCGAAAAACGCCCCTTCTTTCTGGAAAGAATCGATATTTTCCAGAGCGGGCTGAACATCGTCAATACGCGCGCGATTGCCGACCCTGACGTGGCTCTGAAATTAACCGGCAGGCGCGGTCGGAATACGTTCGGCCTGCTCTTCGCATCCGATAACGCCCCCGGAAACTACTCGAAAGACGAGCGGCAGGGTCTGGACTTGTGCCGCGCTGCTAATCCCGGCAACCAGTGCGGCATAGAGCCTTTCGTGGATAAGAACTCGAACATCGGCGTCGTGCGACTCAAACGCGACATCGGCAGGCAGCACAACCTCGGATTTTTCGCCACCACCTACAGCTTCCCCGAACGCCACAATCACACCGCTGGGTTCGACGGGCGTTTCCGCCTCGATGAGAAGACCGTCGCAGAGTTTCACGTCACCGGCACAAACTCGCGCGGCCATTTTTACGACCCGGACATGGACGGGCATCTCTATCGAACCGGCAACGGGTTTGGCTATAGGGCTTATCTCGAAAGGTCTGACAGAAACTGGTACATGAATTATCTCGCCATTGGCAGAACACGCGACTACCGCGCCGACGTGGGATTTACACAGAGAGTGGACACCAACTACATCGGCTCTTTCATTCAATATCAGACCGACCGCGACGCCAAGAAAAGCATCATCTACAGACGCCTGAACAACGCGACCAACGCCACTTATGACTGGAAGGGTCGCACGCAGGGTTTGCAATCGAACACGCAGGGAATGCTCGCCCTGCAAAGACAGATTTTCGTCGGCCTCGGATTGGAGTATGGCTACGAGCGCGTGTTCGAGCACGAGTTTGGCGCGAGGCGTACGGCGACGAGGGCAGGCAGGTTCTTCGGAGAGAGTTCCGAACGTTCCTCACATCGCGGCGAAATCTATGGTTTTATCGAAGCGACGCCCGTGAAACAACTGTTTATCTACACCGTGCTGAGTCATAGCGACGGAAATCTCGATTACGATCTCGGCGCAGGTCCAAAATACCCGCGCGTCAGCCCGCCCTATCTGGCCTTTGTCGAAGAGAACGAGCGGCGCAAACGAGAGGGGCGTGTGGATTTACTGCCGAGGCCGGGACTCGATCCGGGCGCGGGCAATCAACTGTTCATCGAATCTTCAATTCGTTACCAACCGACCGTCGCTCTGCAGGCGCAGTTGAATTACACACGCACGCGTCTCACGCGTCACGACACAGGCCGGGTGGCGTTTGACGACAACGTTTTCAGCCTGCGCTCGACTTATCAATTCACGCGCGACACTTTTGCCCGCCTGCGTCTCGATTACTCCAACATCTCCACGCGGTTTCGACCGCAGTTGATCTTGGGCTGGACGCCAAGCCCCGGCACAGCCCTCTACGCAGGCTACAACGACGACCTGAACTATCACGGCTACAATCCCTACACGGGAGTTCACGAGCCGGGCTTTCGCGGAAACGGACGCACCTTCTTTATCAAGGCTTCCTATCTTTTCCGCAAGAGTTTTTAGATTGATACCGAAGCAGCCTGCGCGCGTTTTTGGGACGGAGCCGGTGCGTTCTGTCCTGTGTTATCGGACACTGTGCAGGCGGCTTCCCTGCTCGCAGTGCCAGACCAACTCAGTTGCGCCGCTGTTAGGCGTTGTAGAGATCGTCGTTGAAGACGTAGGCCGGATCCGCCGCTGTCGAGGATGAAGTCTTCGCCGGGCGTGCTGAGCGTCTTTCACTCCTCCCCTATCCTTTCAGTCTTCAGTCCTGCGTGTTTGCGCAGTAATCGTCGCGGCGTCGCCGCTTTTTCCGGCGACGCGTAGAGGCTGTTCGATAAGAAGTACCTGAAGTTTATCGTCGCCGCCTTCGGTTTCGGCGGGCACGGATGTCGCCTTGCGGTGCGCCTTAAAATCGGTGTTCCTCTTCCATGCGCGGGGGACTTTGGGGATGCCGACGGGATAGATGACGAGTGCGCCGTCCTGCCCGATGTGCAGGCGCAGGAAATGCTTCCAGTCCTCGATTTTGAGGGAACTGAAAGCCTCGTTATAGTGGCGACCGAAAATGTTCATCGACACCCACAGGTAGATGCCCATGATGAAAGACCCGACGATCCAGCCGCCGACAAAGATGATGGCCGCCATCATCAGGTGGAGTAGTAAGAGCTTAATGATCCCCGGCGACACTTGTGCGCCGAGGCCGAGACGCGACGCTGTCCAGTAAGCCAAGACGCAGAGCAGGATGAGTGCGACGACATGCGTGATGCCGTGCGTCAGCCCCGCCAGCCAGCGATACCACTTCGAATGCGTGTCGGTGAAGAGCAGAAAGCCGGTAATAATGAGTGCGAGCCAAAAGGTCAATCCGGCGTCGGGGAACTGGCTTGCGACGACGTGTGAAAGAGTCTCCCAGAAGTTCCGTGTCGAGTCGGCGGCTTGAGCTTTGAAAAACTCCTGCGTGTAAGGGACGACGACCCACGAGGAGAGCCAGTAGAGGATTGCCGTCAGGAGTCCGAAGAAAGGGTTGTAGATGAGGAAGAAGAGGTTGCGGCGGCAAGCCTTTTTCGACTCGTCCCATTCGGGAAACGACTTCTCCAACCTGAAGACTCTCACCTTCGGCGTGTGTCCCTCCGTCCCGGTTTTGAACTTTCGCTCGGCTCTCTCTTCGCGCGACATCACAGAGTCCGTAACCGTCTCCCTCTCCGGGTCGTGCTCGGGGTTGATCCGTCCCATACGGTGCGTCGGGTGGAGGAACGCGCCGCCGCCGCCCGCCGTAATCTTCTGAATCTTTTCGCCGTGCTTTGTGACGTGCTCGTGGCGGCGATAGTGATGCAGATCGCCCGAGAGATAGACGTGCACTTCCGCCTTATCCCCTAGAATTTTTTCCTCGAAGAATTTGAGATTGCTGTCGTTGTATTGCTCGTCATATTTTTGATAAAGGTCGCCGAGCACCCAGTGCGGTTCCGCCGTGCAGAGGATCACGCGGTCGCCTTCCTCCATCTGCTTAACCACCTTTTCAAAAAAACGAACCTGCGCGCCGTCGAGATCGGAGCCGAGTTGCACGTCGATCCCGATGAGCCACCAGTTATGCGGCAGACGCAGCGCGTAGTAGCTGCGTGTTTGCCGGGTCAGCCAACCGGCGAACCAACGCCGTGCGCAAAACAGCCGGGTGAAGGAGACGAGACTGTCGTACCAATCGTGATTGCCGGGCGTGGCGAAGAGAAACGGATGCGGGTCGGTCTGTCCGGAGGTGTCGCCGGGGGCGGTGCTGCCGAGCGCAGCCTGATAAGGCTTGATCAGACGATTCGCATACGCCTTACGGCTCGCCACCGGGTAGACCTGATCGCCGCCGAAGACGAGTAGATGGCCGCGCCGCGTGACCAACTCTTTCTCGGAATTATCGACCTTGAATTTCAACTCATCTTTAGTCGCCGTGTAGGCGACCGCGTAGGTCGAGTTCCAACCGTCGCCCGTGTCGGCGATATAGTCGATCCATATCTCTTCGCGCTTCCGGCGCTCGTCCTTCTCGTATTCGCCGTCTTCGTCTCTGACATACCAATTGGCGTTTTCGTTATCCCTGATGTCCCCTTCGTGTCTGACTTTGTAGTGATGCGTGTAGTCGTAAAAGACTTCACTCTTCTTTTCGGAATCGGTGGCGAGGGCTTCCAGCAAGCGATAGTCGGAATGGCGTCCGAAGATGGTCGAGACAAGCGTGTCAAAGGCGGTGCGCACCAGTACAGTCGGTCTGTACCAACTGACCATGCCCATCGCATGGGGAATTTCTATGTCTGACGGTTTACTGGACAACTCGCTGTTCCGGTCCTTCATAAGCGGTTCTCTTACTTTCCGAGGAATTGAGTTTGCGGGAGAATCGAGCCAACAGCAGGCCGGTTTTTAACGAATGCGGTTGCTACCGACATGAACACGCGCCTTCGTCTTCGAAGACCAGACATTTCGACGATACATACCCGACTGTTCAGCCCAAGCGACCGTCTCGCTCTAATTCTGCTTACCGGGTACGTGAGATTAACAATGAAAGACGCATTACCTTAATTGCTGGCACAAAACTTCGGACTCATCCTATTCTTCACGCTTAGCTATTCATATTCAATTATTTAGACGTTGTGAAACAACGTGAAACGCCGCCCTCTCTCTTCTTTGCGTCGCTTATCGAGTAAGACAATAGAGAAGCATATTGAGTAGCCTCCGCATGAAACTTACTTCTCTTCCGTCTGGGTGTTGATGAGTTTCGTGTGTCTGCACTTGGCTACGCCTTTATCTGTCCCTTCTGGATACCAGAAGTTAGTGCCTGCACAGTCCGGGCAGCGTCGTTTCTCTTCTTCGCTGAGCGTGGGCTGGATTCCCTGCTCTTCTGCTTCGACGGCAATCTCTGAGGCGCGCTTCTTATCCAGCTTCCAGAGTCTGCGCCGCAGGTGCTCGGTGAGGAAAGCCGGCACGTTCGAGACGGTCGTGCGTCCAGCCGCAATCTTGAGTTCGGTGACGAGAAGTTCGGCCAGTTCCGCCCATTGCGCGGCATTGGCAGAGTTCTTACCCGTCAGCTCTTTTTCCGCTTGCAGGAAGAGTTCGACCAGCCGGCGCGCAGCCTCATCATCAATGCTCTCTTCTTTAGTCTTAAAAGAAGTCTTAAGTTCCCCAGAAACCGTTGAATCTGCGGCACTTAGACTCACCCCACTCACCCCACTTTCTGCAGTGAGTGGTGTCACCACTTTCTGCAGTGAGTGGGGTGAGTGGGTGGGGTGAGTGGGTGGGGTGAGTGGGGCGACCTCTTCCGGTAGTATAATAGTGTACTCACTGCCGTCCTGTTCACCAGCGATAGAGCGTATCTGCAACAGCCCAGCCGCTTCGAGTCGGCGGAGATTTTTATACATCGTTCGCTCTGAGCCGATATGCGAGCCTTTCATGATGGCAGTCTTGGTCATGCGCACGGAACGCTTGGGAACTACCGCACCCCTGGTTTTCGCATAGAGGTAATCGTATAGCTGTTTGCTTTTGCCAGTAAACGCGCCCGAAGGCACGGCTTCGCGCACGATTGAATTGGCAACTCTGGCAAAGTCACGAGCGGGCGCGATGGCTTGTGGGGTGGGTGGGGTGAGTGGGGTGAGTGGAGTGGCCGGGGTGGGCTGGGTCAATCCCAATAACTCTTCGACCGGATGAGGTTTGCGCAGGTTGGCGAAGGTATCTTGTGTCTTCTTCTGAGGTTGTCGAGTCTTGATCTCAGTCTTCTGTTTGCCTTTGGTTTCCGTCATCCGGCCTCCTGAACAAGTCTGAGGGAACTATCCATTTTTAGTCTTTGCAGCACTTCGTCCGTCAGGGAGTCATAGTCTTTACTGCCGTGCGAATCGGGCGCATGCTCGAAGATGCTTTTACGAAGGGAAGGCGCGGTTTGCAGTTTGACGTTCGTTCTGATGACCGTCTCGAACACCTGGCCGTCGAACATTTCCTGCATTTTAGCTAAAGCCTCACCACAGATGCGATTGCGTCCGTCGAAGTAGGTCATGAGGTAGCCCAGAATCGAGAGGGAAGGATTGAGCCTGCGTGTGGCCTGCATCGTCCCTGTCAAGTCAACCACGCCTTCGAGCGGGTAGAACTGCGCGGCGACAGGAACTATCGCGTGAGAAGAGGCAAGTAGCGCCTGCGTCAAGGTCATTCCCAGACTGGGCGGGCAATCAATGACGGCGAAGTCGTAGGCTTCCAGTGATTCCAGAGAATCTTTGAGCCTGTAGTGTTCCTCGATCTGCACGGAGCGTTCCAAGAGCGCGAGCCTGATGTGAGAGGGCGCGATGTCTAAACCTTCGATGTGCGTCTCGTAGATCGCGTCAATCAAACTCGGGCGTTCCTGGTAGCCGACCAACACGTCGGCCAGCGTTGTCTTAATGAGGTTCTGGTCGAGGAATGTGAAGGTGGCGTTGCACTGGCTATCCAGATCAATCAGAAGCGTCTTGTAGCCCCTGATAGCTAGCCCGGCGGCGAGGTTGGTAGCCGTGGTCGTTTTCCCCACGCCGCCCTTCTGATTTGCGATGGCGATGGTCTTCATGCCGCGATACCTCTCCTTACCCTGTCAGCATCGTCGAGCACTCTCTGTATGTCGCTGACGCGAACCCTTTTGACTCGCGCGTCGAGCACGTCCTGAAAGGTTTCGATATTGTAGGAACGAATCAGACGCCACAGCGCCGTGCGCGAAACTCCTAGTCGGGTTTGCGCTTCGCTGATGCTGATAGTTTGGGGCGTGGGGTTGGTTTTGATCATAGTCTATGCCTCGTGCTTGATAACGACCGTTTGTGTCTTTTATCGCGTGTAGCGCACGATGTCAATCGAAATGTTTCAGCGCGGTGAATGGAGAGGGACTATTTAGCGTGGTCGAATACGGCGCGCTTCCGCTTTCAGGAGTGGCTTTCGACTATAAGCCACTCCTGCAACGCAAACGCCCCGGAACAGGATTCCGAGTAGCTGCCACGTGTTTATGGGTTTCCGAATCTCAGGCGGTACTCTGTGGAGTTGACGAAGCCGTTGACCATGATGCGGATGTTGTTCGGGTCTTCGGTGATGACTCTGAGCCAATCCTGATAGCCCCTCTCCTCCGGCGTCCGGCGCAGGTAGCCATAATACTGCATCGCCACAAACGCTCCCTTGTACTCATGTGCGGCGATCTCTTCGGACTCGACAATCGCGCGCAAAACTTGCGCTCTGGTCAGAGCCTGCGCGCCTGTCGTGCCCAGACGGTTAATTAAATCCGCGCGTGTCAGGGTCAACAGCGTCTCACCCTCCGGGTTTTGCGGGTCGGGCGTGGTGATCTGTTGCAAACCGTAGCGGTCGAGCAGCGCGTTGACATAGGCCGTGTTGGAGAGCGAGTCATAAGCGGCCTTGAACGCCGGTCGCTGTACGAAGGCGACGGGGAAGGCAGCGCGGCGGGCATAGGTGTCGGCAGAAGTTTGCCCTGTGACCGAGCGCATGTCGGGAATGATCTCCGCATACTCCGGGCGGCGGTTCAAGGCCACGCGGTAGAAGTTATAGACGAAAAATCCCTTCAACCTGAACTCGCGCGAGCCGAAGAAACCCTGCGAGACGGTGATTCGATCACACGCCGGATTGTTGTTAACGTTCGGACACCCGTTCAAGACCGCAGACCAAGGCTCGCCGGGTTCCGGTTCGCGTGAGAGGAAGTCTAGATAGTGCATCCTGACGAAGAAGGTCGTGTTGAAGATGGGGTTGGCTCCCGTCGTGGTGTCGTTGTCCGAGATGGTGAGCGTCGCGGTGCTTTGAGCGCCGAGCGCGGCCAATCCGGTCGCGTCGCTGAGCCTGAGTCGCACTGTCTCGTTGCCCTCGACATGCGCGTCGTCCACGAGCGGGATGCTGATCTGTTTGCTCTCTTCGCCCGGCGCGAAGGTCACAGTGTCAACGGTCGTGGCGTAGTCGCAGCGCGCGTAGGCCGTGCCGTTCGCCGTGGCACAGGAGACGGCGGCGGGGTCGTCCACAGTCTCGAATTTAACCGCCACGCTGAATGAACTATCACCCGCGCGCGTGATGACTGCGACGGCGCGACCCGCGCCCTCCGAGAACGCGTAGGCGGGCTGGCTGAACTGTAGCGTCGGCACTTCCGGAATTACCTCCGGCTGCGTGATGGTGAGCGTCTGCCCGGCGATGAAGACGGTGCCCGTGCGTGGCACTCCAGAGCCGTTCGAAGAGACGGAGAGCGTAACGGTTCCGCTGCCCGTGCCGCTCGCGCCGGAGCTTACCGTAATAAAGCCGCTGTTGCTGACCGCCGCCCACCCGCAGCCGCCCTGCGTCGTCACGTTCACCGCGAGCGTCTCGCCGTTGGCCGGAGAGGTGCGAGTCGCGGGACTGATCGTGTAGGAGCAGGAGTTGACGAGACGGTGGACGGTTCCGCCCAGACCGACGACGTAAAGTTCGCCCGTCTCATCTTCGCCGAATGAAGAGATGTTGATGTTTGTGTCCTGGAGGAAGGACTGCGCCGTGCCCTGTAGCAGGAACATTTCTCCGGTGCAGAAGTCTGCGTAGATGTATGCGCCGGTGGGGATAGTCGCGCGCGTGCCGCGATAGACGTAGCCGCCCGTGACCGAGCAACGCCCGCCCGTATGATCATACTCGGCGACAGGCGACTGAAAGTTAGCGGCGTTGCACTGCGCAGGTCCGAGTCCGGTGCATCTGGTGCCTTCGAAAACACGCCAGCCGTAATTGCCGCCGCGCGTGATGATGTCGATCTCTTCGCGCACGCCCTGCCCCACGTCGCCCGCGTAGAGTTGGCCGGTGGCGCGGTCGAAGGAGAAACGGAAGGGGTTGCGCAGGCCGACTGCGTAAATCTCGTCGCGCCCCGGCGTCGCGCCAAAGAAAGGGTTGTCGGGCGGCGAGGAATAGAGCGTGGAGCCGCTGGCTTGATCCACGTTGATGCGCAGCATCTTGCCCAGCAGTTCCTCCACGTTCTGCGCGCGATTCTGCGGGTCGTTGGCCGAGCCGCCGTCGCCCATCCCGATGTAGAGAAGATTGTCCGCCCCGAACGCGATCATGCCGCCGTTATGATTCGCAAAGGGCTGCGGGATGACGAGCAGCACCGTCTCAGCGGCTTCGACCGCGTTGGGGTTCGTCGCCGACGCGCGATACTCGGCGATGACGGTTGCGCCGTCAGGCTGCCGCGTGTAGTTCACAAACAGACGCCGGTTGGCGCGAAACTGCGGATGGAAGGCGAGTCCGAGCAACCCGCGCTCGCCGCCTGAGAGCACCTTCGCCGTAAGATCGAGAAACACAGACGGCGTGGAAGCTCCCGGTTGCAGCACCTGTACGCGCCCCGTCTGTTCGACGACGAACAGGCGGTTGCTGCCATCGCGTGCGTTGGTCACCAGCACCGGGCTGGAGAGATTTGAAAGCACGGGTTCCAGCGTCAAGGGGGCGACGCCTTGCGCTGCCGCGCTGGCGCACATGAAGGCGAGGGCGAGAAAAAGCGTAGCGACGAAGCGGCGCGTTGACCTCATTTCTGTACTACCTCCTGCTTGATTCAGATCACATGTTGGAAAGGTTTGTTCTGTTGCAGGCGGAAGGCGTCCGCAACTCGCCGGAGGGGGATCGGTTCAGGCGCATTATACTGCGCGCGAAAGTTTCGCACCATCAAACACTTCATACAGAATTTCGGACGCTTCAAGTAATCAGACTGATCTGTAACCTTCTGCCGCGAGTCAGTGTCTGACACAACAGGGCAACTCTCCTACCAGACGCGACGGGTGCGTTATGGTCGCGCCCGTTTATTTTTCGATAGGGAGAAAAGATCATGAGGAAATTACTGGCACTGACATTGTCACTGGCTTCGATAGGTTTCGTGGCTTCACCGGCAGAGGCGAAAGCGTCCGCCGCAAACATCGCTCCGGCGGCTGCCAACGCGGCGGCAGCGTCGCCCGCAAGCGTTCAGTGGGGGCGCAATAATCGTCGCATCAACCGCCGTGCCCGCACCGTAACGCAGTCGCGTCTGGTGCGAATCGGACGACGAACTTTCCGTGAGACTTATCAGATCACGTACTGGCCGAATGGCAGAACCGAGACGAGACTGATCAGCCGCGTGCGAGTCCGTTAAACAGGACGGCAAAAATCGAGAGCGGGTGCATCAAGAGTAAATTACTCTTGATGCACCCGCTCTTAGTTTGCAAAATCGGGCGTTGATTCCGCGTCTAAAGTTCCAGATATTTTGTCCGGGTTCAGGCCGGGCGGAAGCCTCGAATATCCCGGCACGGCTTAACGAAGGTCACTAATCGCCGGATGATTTGCCGG
>DASWNS010000639.1:0-2625 GCA_036399115.1 Pyrinomonadaceae bacterium
CGCCGTAGATAAAGAAGGGTAAGCCATTATCTGAACAATGTAGTCGAACAGGATCGTCGTTTCATCAAGAAGAAAGTGCGGGCATCACAAGGCTTCAAAAGATTTCACACAGCAGAGCGAACTCCGGAAGGCATTGAGGCGATGCACATGTCGAGGAAGGGGCAAGTCAAAAGACTAAGTGGTAATGATAGCGCAGGGGCGGGTGAAGTTTGTCGCTCCGCTCTTCCGGATCGCCGCCTGAGAAGGAGTCGCCGATGACCTTCTGCGTTTGAAAATGATTTTTGCAACACAGCCGGGAATGAACCCGGCCCGCATACGAAGAGGCCGCCGGAGCCGCAAGGTCTCTGGTGGCCTCTTCGCTTTCACCCGTTAGCTCTCCTGTCGGGGAGCAGGCGAATCCGGTTAGCTGTGCTTTACTTCGCTTTGCGCGAGCCGGCACGCTTCATCACGCCAGCCTTTGTTGCTTCGAGTGCGGTCAACGCCTCGACGTTGACGAAGAAGCTGAAAGCCCCTTCCTGCTGCACCCCGAGCGTGAACTCGACGTTGACCGAGTTGTTCGGCAGAACCGGCGTCGCCGTCGTGATGGTGATGACGGTGGAGTTGAGTCCCCCGCCGTTGGGCTGCGCGGGAGGCGTCTCAACCTGAGTGCCCTTGACGGGCACGATCGCTCCGTTGGTGAGCGTGACGTTAAAGTCGGCGGGCGAAGACGAGAGGACGCGCAGATCGGCCTGCCCGCTCCCCGCACCGGGACTGCCCTGCGTCGTGATGCCGACAACGCGGAAGCGCAGCGTCGTCACGTTCGCGCCGATAGTGTTGGTGAACTTGCGGCGGATGCGCAGCGTGCCGTACTGCGCGGTCGTCGGGTTAGCCCCCGCCGCCGTGCGCACGCGGGCGCACCCGCTCGTCGCTGCCCCGAACCCGGCGCACTGCGGATCGATGAGCGAGCCTTTGATCGTAGCATTGCGCTGGATGGGACTCGTCCGGTTCTCCGCGCCGGGCGCGCCGAGGACGGCGTTATTGCCGACTACAAGCGGGTCGGTGGCGACGAGCACGAAGTCGGTGGAGTTGTTATCTGTGTCCTGCGGGGTACCACTCGTCAGCTTGCGCACAAAGGCGTGTTCGCTGTCGGTTGTGATACCACTGGCGGGCGAGAGGCCGCCTCCCTCAGTGTAGAGCGTGACCGCTGTGCTGAAGCCGGCAGCGTCAATGCGCGAGCCGGAGGTAAAGGTAGGCGCGTTGGTGAACAGGGCAACGGCGGCGCTGTCAGGGATGTCCACATTGAGCGCGCCGTCGGAGGCCGCAGGCAGGCTGTAATTTGCGCCCGTGACCAGATAATGCGAACGCGCGGGGATCGAACCGCTGCTGACCGTATGGAGTACCGTGTTGCCGGAGACGAGCGACCAACCAGTGATGTCCCTAGTCTGATCGGTCTGGTTGTAAAGTTCAACAAACTCGTCCGTTGCCCCGGCAGTTCCACGGAAGCGGAACTCGCTGATGATGACGTGCGGGATGCCGATAAAATTTACCATCTGGTCGGCTTGGAGCGCGATTACGGTCTGGGGGGTGAAACTGTGCTGCGCAGTATTGGTCGGCGTGATGGTGTAGTTGTTGCCCGCGGGAAGGCCGGCAAATGAGTAGTGACCGCTCCCATCGGTCGTCGTCGTGGCTGATGCCCCCCCGCTTAAAATCACGGTGATGCCGCTCAGTCCGACGCTGCTCTGGTCGACGCCGCTTCTTATCTGACCGCTGATAGTATGAGTGTTCTGCTGCACACCCCCGGTCAGCGCGAGGGTGTAATCCCCTGTCTGTCCGGCGACGGAGGAATTAGCGAGCACCGTGTAAGTGCCCGTCGTGGGCAGGGTGAATGAACCCGTGTCGGGGATGCGCGCGGGGCTGCCGCCCGTAGGCGGTGTCCCAATCGCAAGCACGTAGCCGGTGGGCGAGAGCAGAAACACAACAGGGGATAACCCGGCTGTGGAGGAGGTCATCGTGAGGGTAATCTGCGCGTTGGCCGCGCCGTTGAACGTGTAAGCGTCCAGAAAGGAACCGTCTTCGAGCAGGCGGCAATCGCCGTTGGCGAGCGTGCCGTTGACTGTAGTGCCGGGAGTGAGCGGGACGCTCGCGCAATCGGTTGCCGCCTTCGTCAGGGTGAGACTGTAGTTGCCGCTCTGATTTGTCGCTAGCGTGTTGGCGACGATAGTATATGTGCCTGTGATGGGGAGTCTGCCGAAGCCGCCGTTGGGCGGAATACGCGCCGCCGTGCCGCCGCCGCCGTTGTCGTTCTCGGCGCTCAGGTCGCCGTTTGGCAGAAGGAGGTAGAGATAAGGATCGACATTGCCGGGGGCGGTGGCGGTCATCGTGATGGAGACTTGCTGCCCCGCCGTGCCATTGAAGGTGTAGAGATCAACCAGCGTGCCGTCGAGGTCGATGGCGTTTGTGCAGTCGCCCGCGCTGAGCGTGCCCTGTCTGGTTTCGCCAAACGCAATGGGCGTCAAACTACAGTTTGCGCCAGCCGTCAGCGTGAGGGTATAAGCCCCGCGCGCTTCCGGTGCGAATGAAGTGGCGAGAATCGAATAGGTGCCGCTGAAGGGCAGGATGATGAAACCGTTAACGGGGATGCGCGAA
>DASWNS010000640.1:0-5250 GCA_036399115.1 Pyrinomonadaceae bacterium
GCGGTCGGCGAGCGAGGGCAGCCACTCGGCGCGTCGGCGTTCAAACTCCTCCGCGCTGATGAGATTGCCTTCAACGTCGAAGGTGTGCCCGGCGAACTCGCCGACGTGGCGGTGGAAGCGCGTGCTCGGCAGGTAGAGCGCGGCGTCAATGCCTTCGTCTCTCAGGAATTTGTTCCAGCGCGTCATCGCGCGTTCGCAGTCTTTGACATACTCGCCGCGCAGGACTTCGTTGAGCGCGTTTCGCAGCGGCACTTCGCGCTGTTTGAGCCGCCCGTCTTCGACGACGGTGAGCATGAAGTTCTCATTCGTGGCGGTGTGCTCGGCGTAGTTGTCCTGCTCCTTGAAGCGGCCTTTGAGTCCGGCGGCGAAAAAGTCTGCGGAGTTGGAACTGATCTCGCCGCCGAAGAGATCGAGCGAGTAGGAGAACCAGAAGTTGATATAGCGTTGCAGGATGTCGAGCGGGATCGCGCCGAGTTCGCGCACGTCCACGTCCGGGTTCTCGCGCATCAACTGCGCGGTGCGTTTGACGACGCGACCGACGCCCGTTTCGCCGACGAAGAGATGATGCGCTTCTTCCGTGAGCATGAACTGGCAGGTGCGCGCGAGCGGCTCGAAGCCGGATTCGGCGAGCGCGGCGAGTTGGAATTTGCCGTCGCGGTCTGTGAACATCGTGAAGCAGAAAAAGTTGAGCCAGTCGTCGCAGGGCTGGTTGAAGGCTTCGAGGATACGCGGCTTGTCGGGGTTGCCGCTGCGCCGTTGCAGCAGTTCATCCGCTTCGTCGCGCCCGTCCTGCCCGAAGTAGCGTTGGAGCAGGTAGACCATCGCCCAGAGGTGGCGGCCTTCTTCGACGTTCACCTGAAAGAGATTGCGCAGATCATAAAGCGAAGGGCACGTCTTGCCGAGTTCGCGCTGCTGTTCGACGGAGGCGGGTTCGGTGTCGCCCTGCGTGACGATGATGCGGCGCAGGGCGTTGCGAAATTCGCCGGGCACTTCCTGATAGACGGGCATCCCGTAGTTGTCGCCGAAGCCGACCTTCGCGTTCGCGTCGGCGGGCTTCAGAAAGATGCCCCAGCGATAATCGGGCATCTTCACGTAGTCGAAGTTTGCCCAGCCGTCAGCGTCAACGCTGATGGCCGTGCGCAGGTAAACTTCCTTGTCCTGAAAACCGTCCGGTCCCATCTCGCGCCACCAGTCGAGATAATTGGGCAGCCACTTCTCCAACGCCCGCTGGAGCCGCTTGTCCTCCGAAAGATTAACGTTGTTCGGAATGCGTTCGTATAAATTCATGCTCATGGATTAACCCTCTGTGACAGGTGACGAGTGACAAGTGATGAGTTGAAGACAAGAAAACAAGCTTTCAGTTTTTAACTTGTCACCTGTCACCCGTCACTGCTTTTAAGTCCTCTTGTAATCGAATTGCGCCTGCGTCGGTTTGCCGTAGTTCGTGAGCGCGCCTTCGGGGCCGACGGCGTTGGGACGCTGGAAAATCCAGTTCTGCCACGCGGTCAGGCGTCCGTAAATTTTGGTGTCCATCGTCTCGGGTCCAGCGAAGCGAAGCGATGCTTCCATGCCCGTCAGGGCGTCCGGCGAGAGCGACGTGCGCTCTTCAATGTCCACGCGGATTTTGTCTTCCCAGTCGAGATCGTCGGGCGCGAAGGTGATCAGCCCGGCTTCCTCTGCCGCTTCGGCGTCGAACGCGCCTTCGTGCGCGAGCACCGCCGCCGCCTGTTCCGGCGCGGCAAGGAAACGCGATTGCAGCCGCGACAGCCCGTTCGACATCGGGAGCGCGCCCGCGTTGAAATCGCTCGACGCCACTTCGACACGCACTTCCGGGTCGTTCAACATGTAGGTGCGGTCTGCCGAGAGCACGAGTTCGAGCAGGTTTCCGGCGAAGCAACTGCCCGCTTCGATGAGCGCGAAGAAACTCTTCGCCGTCAGGTCGAGACGGCGCAGCACGCGCGCCATGTGCAGGATGATCTCACGCACCAGCCAGTGCTCCTTGTGCGCGGCCAGAGTTTGATCGACGGCGAGCACGTCCGCGATCCGGCCTTCCGTGCGCAGGCAGACGAGGCCGATCTCCAATTCGTTCATGCGCAGGTGCAGGAGCGCGTCGTCGAGTTCACGATAGGCTTGCAGCGGCCAGTAGGCGTCGCCGAGTTTTTCAATCTCTTCGATGCTCGTCGGCAGTTCGCCCTGCGGCGCGCGCATCGTCAAATCCGCGTAACGCTTCTCGCGGTTCAATTTCACGCTGACGTATTTGTACTCGCGCCCGTCGCCCGTCGCTTCAACTTGCAAAGGGTTGAGCTTGATGCCCACGGCCTTCGCCTTCGCGCCGTCGGTTTTAACCAGACTCCGCACGTGCGCATCAATCGCATCCTGAAACTTGCTCGTCGGGAAATAGCCGTCAATCAAGCCCCACTCTTTGGCGCGCTTGCCCTTGAGTCCCTCGGCGAGCGTGGAGAAGACATCGGCGCGGTCGCGTCGAATCTTGCGCTTGTCTACAAGGCGCGTGAGTCCACCCGTGCCGGGCAGCACGCCGAGCAGCGGAACTTCGGGCAGCGAGACGGCGGAGTTGCCGTCGTCCACGAGATAGATTTCGTCGCAGGCGATGGCGAGTTCGTAGCCGCCGCCGGAGGCCGTGCCGTTCAGAGCGGCGACGTAGCGTTGGCCGGAGTTGGTCGAAGCGTCTTCGATGGCGCAGCGCGTCTCGTTGGTGAACTTGCAGAAGTTGACCTTGAAGGCGTGCGACGAAGTGCCGAGCATGTAGATGTTTGCGCCCGCGCAAAATATGCGCGGCTTGAGGCTCGTGACGACCACGACCTGCACTTCCGGGTGCTCGAAGCGCAACCTCCGGACTGCATCCGCCAGTTCGATGTCAACTCCGAGATCGTAAGAGTTGAGCTTCAACTTGTAACCTTCGGCCAGCGTCTCGTCTTCCTGCACGTCCATCGTCAGCGTGGCAATCGCGCCGTCTATCGCCAGTTTCCAGTGCTTGTAACTTTCCGGTGTCGTCTCAAAATTAATCATCAGATAACTAAACTCCGACTGAGGTGAAGGCGCGCCACAGGCGCGTGCGAAAATTTATCAATATCATTTTTCGAACGCTCGTTCGAAAAATGATGATAACGGCAGATGCCCTGCCCGTCAAGGCGCGGAAAAGGCGAGGGTTGAGCGTTGACAACCCGCCGGCGTTTGCATATCTTCCCCGCGCCCGGATCGACGGGGCGCTCCGTGCGGAGAAGTCTTAACTCACCGCAAGCTGTTCCTCCTGCGAGCGCACTTCGATAGCGCGATGCGCAAGGTCGCGGCACGAAGGCGTTCACTCTCTGACCAACTGACCGAAGGAGACTTTCTATGCCGATCAAGGAAACCGAGCGACGAGAAATTTCACCTAAGACTCCCATCCCCGCGCCCGACCCACAGGCCGTCTGCAAAGGCTACGGTGCGTGCTCGAAATCGGGCTGCAACTGCCAGGCCTACGAAGGCAGCGGCAGCACCTGCGGCAATCAGGGCTGCGGCCACGCTTATCAGGATCACTGGTAGACGTGTGCCGGAAGCACGCACTACTTTTTCGGAGAGAGGGGCAGCGTCAAAGCCGCGCCCCTCTTTTTTTGCGCGTCGCGCCGCCAGCCCGTCCGCCCTCCGGACGATCTCCCTTGACACGCGCCGCTCCACGCGCGTAGGGTTTCAGACGATTTCCCACCACCGGGAGGCGCATCTGTTCTGGTGAACGGCGCGGTCTTCAAAACCGTCTGTGAGACTGTGAGAACAGGCTCAGGTGGGTTCGATTCCCACACGCCTCCGCCACAAAATGCAGTGACAAGTGACGAGTGACAGGTGACAAGTTAAAGCCGCAGGCTTGTCTTGTTCCGTCTCGTCACTTGTCACTCGTCACTCGTCACCTGTCACTTATGAAAGATTGGATCGCACTGAATATGACGCCGGGGGTGGGTCCGCGTGCGGCGGCGCGTCTGTTGGAACGCTTCGGGTCGGCGGAAGCGGTTTTCGCTGCGTTGCGCGCGGAGTTGGAGCGTCTGCGTCTGAGGCCGGAGGCGGTTGAGAGCATCGTCTTGCGCGACCGGCACGCGGAGGCCGGACGCGAACTTGAACGCGTGCGTGCGCTCGGCGCGGACGTGTTGATTCTCGACGACGGGACTTACCCCGCGCTGCTGCGCGAAATCGCAGACCCGCCCATTACGCTCTACGTGCGCGGCGAGTGGGAGTCGGCTCTCGATGCGCCGTGCGTGGCGATTGTCGGCTCGCGGCGTTGTTCGACTTACGGGCAGAACGTGGCCTTGATGCTGGCGCGCGATCTGGCGGCGCGGGGCGTGACGATCATTTCCGGACTGGCGCGCGGCATCGACGCGGCGGCGCACAGGGGCGCGCTCGAAGCGGGCGGGCGCACGGTCGGAGTTTTGGGCACGGGCGTCGATGAGGTTTACCCGCGCGATCATAGAAAGTTGGCGGAGGAAATTCTGGCGCGGAGCGGCGCGCTCGTCTCGCAGTTTCCGCTGGGGACGCCGCCGATCCCGGAAAACTTTCCGTATCGCAATCGCATCATCAGCGGCCTGAGTCTGGGCGTGGTGCTGGTGGAAGCAGCGGAGAACAGCGGGAGCCTGATCACGGCGCGGCTGGCGATGGAGCAGAACCGGGAGGTGTACGCCGTGCCGGGCAACGTCACCTCGCGCAACTCGTTCGGGACGAACTACCTGATCAAAGGAGCGGGCGCAAAACTCGTCCAGCAGTGGCAGGACGTGGCGGCGGAACTCCCGCCCGACATCGCCGCGCAGTTACTTCCGCCCGAACCCGCGAAGAAGAAAGCGGGCGCGACGCAACAGCAGCCCGCGCTCCCCGCAGACTTATCCGAAGGCGAACGCGCCGTGATGAAGTTGCTCTCGCCGGACGAAGCGGTGCACATCGATGCGCTCATCGGCGCGAGCAATCTGTCCGTCTCGGTGTTGACGGGAATCCTGCTTGGTCTGGAGATGCGTGAGTTGATTCGACAACTGCCGGGCAAGTGCTTCGTGCGGAAGTTGTAGTAGCGGGTCGGTTACAAATAAGGAGGACGATAGATACGAGGCGATAAACTGGAACCGCTCCGCTACCCGACTGCCGCTTTGCCTATACGTGTTGATCTACCAGAATCGTGTTTCCATCCGGATCGGAGATCATAAAGCTGGCCGGGCCGGTGGAGCTTTCGTCTGCTTCCGAGATCATCTGTACGCCGTGGTCTTTGAGTCGTCGCTGCAA
>DASWNS010000641.1:0-2672 GCA_036399115.1 Pyrinomonadaceae bacterium
CGGCGCAAGGCTCAATGGGCGTGACGGTTGCCGACTACGACCACGACGGCAAGTTGGACTTATTCATCACCAACTTCGACGACGACTACAACACGCTCTATCGCAACGACGGCAACGGCTTCTTCACAGACGCTTCTTACGCGACCAAAATCGCCGCCGTCAGTCTTCCTTACGTCGGCTGGGGAACGAAGTTTTTCGACTACGACTCGGACGGCTGGGTCGATCTCTTCGTCGGCAACGGCCACGTCTACCCGCAGATCAAACACTTTCACCAGCGCAACTTCGTGCACCGGAACCTGCGCAACGGGACGTTCGCGGAAGTGGCCGAACAACTCGGCGCGCCCTTCGCGGAGAAACGCGCGGCGCGCGGCGCGGCCTTCGGCGACCTCGACAACGACGGCGACGTGGATGTCGTCGTCAGCTACCTCGGCGGCGGCGGTCAGGTGTTGCGTAACGACGGCGGCAACGCCAACAACGCGCTGCTCGTCAAGACCGTGGGCGTGCGGAGCAACCGCGACGGCGTGGGTGCGCGCGTGCGCGTCGTCGCGGGCGACCTCGTGCAGAAGGACGAGGTGCGCAGCGGCGACAGCTACATCTCGCAGAGCGACCTGCGTTTGCACTTCGGCCTTGAGCGGCGGACGAAGATCGACCTCATCGAGATACGCTGGCCGGGCGGCGCAGTTGATAAGATCACCGATGCGAAGGTGAACAGGATAATCACGGTCAAGGAAGGTCAGGGCATCGTCGAACAGAAAGATTTCAAGACAGCAGCGCGGCGGTAATTTGGTTGTGAGCGTCTGCGTGTTAAGTCAAAGGCGAAGTTTGTGTATCTTGCGCAAGTGAAATTTACTTTTCGCCGGGCGGCGATGCTGGCCGTGCTGCTCTGCCTGTTGCTCGTCGCGACGGGCGCGTCGGCGCAGCGAAAGGGGCGCGGCGGCAGTAGCAATAGTCGCGGCGAACAGTTGGAGCGCGCGGCGTCGCTCATTGCGAGCGAGCAGTTGGCGGAGGCGGAACAGCAGTTGAGTCAAATCCTGAAAGTCGCGCCCACGGAAGCAGTCGCGCTCAACCTGCTTGGTGCAGTCCGCGCGAAACAGGGAAAGCTCGACGAGGCCGAGACGCTCTTCACACGCGCCGTGCGCAGCGACACTGAACTCGCGGGCGCGCACATGAATCTGGCTTATCTCTACCTGCTCAAGCGCGAGCCGGAAAAGTCGGCGGCGGCGTTGAAGGAAGTGTTGCGCATTGAGCCTGCAAACGCGGATGCGGCTTACAGGCTCGCGTGGCTGCTGCACTCGCAGGGTCGTTATGAAGAGTGCATCGCCGTCGCGGAGAAGTTGAAGGGAAGCGAGGCGCGCTCCGCTCGTTTGCTCGGCGTGCTCGGCGATGCCTACTTGAGAAAGGGCGATAAGGCGGGGGCTGTGTCGGCGTTGAAAAGGGCGGTCGAACTCAGTCCGGGCGAGCCGTCGTATCACTTCGCGCTGGCCTCCGCGTGGCTCAGGCATCCGCCCGACTTGCAGGAAGCCGAAGACTCTTTCCGCAAGTTCAACACGCTCAGCCCCGGCGACGCGCAGGGACAACTGCACCTCGGCTACGTGCTGCTCAAACAGAAGAAGCACGCGGAAGCGCGCGAGTGGCTGGAGCGAAGCGCGGGCACGGGCGCGGGCACGCCCGAAGCCTTCTATTACCTCGGCCTCATCGCACAGGCGCAGAACGAAGATGCGCGTGCTATCGAACTCTTCGAGAAGTCCATCGCGCTCGCGCCCGCCTTCGGACATGTTCACGTCGCGCTCGGTTCGGCCTACCTGAAATTGAAGGACTACGTGCGCGCGCAAACTGCGCTTGAGACGGGCGCGAAGCTGAGTCCCGAAGATTCGAAGGCGCACTACAATCTCGCGCTGCTCTACGCGCGGCTGAAACAACCGGAGCGCGCGCGCGAAGAGATGCTCATCGTCGAGCGTCTCAAGAGTGAAGGCAAAGCGCGCGACGACGGCGAGAACGAAACATACGCGCCCCCGCCGCCACGCTGACCCGGAGCCGGAACGCGCTCAAGGCAAGCCGGGTTCAACGTCAACCAGTTTATGAAAGATAAGATCGTCATCTCATCTTTAGTTTTCATGCTCGTGCTTAACTTGCCTTTCTATTCCGGCGCGCGGCAGGCGGGGACGGACGCGCGTGCTGCCGTCACTTTCGCGGAAGTCGCGCCCAAAGCGAGCGGGATCAGTTGGGCGCACAACAACGCGCACACGCCGGAGCGTTTTCTGCCGGAGACGGTCGGGGCGGGCGGCGCGTTTTTCGATTACGACAACGACGGCTGGTTGGACATCTATCTCGTCAACAGTGGCGCGTCGGACTTCTACACGCCCGCGCGCCCGCTTAAGAACGCGCTCTATCGCAACAACCGCGACGGCACTTTTACAGACGTGACGGACAAGGCCGGAGTGGCGGGCGGAAAATTCGGGATGGGCGCAGCCGCCGCAGACTTCGACGGCGACGGCTGGCAAGACCTCTACGTCACCAACTACGGCGCGGACATCCTCTATCGCAATCGTGGCGACGGCACGTTTGCAGACGTGACGCAGAAGGCGAATCTGACGGTTGATGGTTGGTCAACGTGTGCCGTCTGGTTCGATTACAACGCGGACGGGCGGCTCGATCTCTTCGTCTCCAGCTTC
>DASWNS010000642.1:0-5062 GCA_036399115.1 Pyrinomonadaceae bacterium
ACCGTCTCGCTCGCCATACTCATTTGCGAGGCGACGGGGCGGTCGGGGGAGATATAGGCCACGTCGGTGCGCGCCGCGAGGCTGCCGAGCGAACTGCGCGGCACGTCCAGAACGAGCGCGTTCAGAGCTTCATAGCTCTGGCTGATCTGCCCTTCGACGGAGGCAATCGCGCTTCTCTGTTCGTCCGTGGGGCGGCCTTTGGTCTGGAGGACGATGCGAACTCTCTGGCTGCCGCCGATCTGGCCTGGGCCTTGAGCCGCGCCGCCGGTGCCGATGCCCGTCGCGGAGCCGGTTGAACCGCCGACGCTTATTGTCTGCTGTAGTTCGGGGGCGATCTTCGAGGCTGTCTCGGTTTGTGTAGTTTGCGCATGAGCCTTGGCTGATGCAATGGTTAAGGGGGCGAGAGAAACCAGCACGAGGGCACTGGCATTTAGGCAAGCTGTGATACGACGCAACATAATAATTTTCCCTTCTTCTGTCTGGACTGGGGTTGCGCTGTGGGGTAGCGGGGGAACAGTTCAGACATCCCTTCAATTTTTTTTGTTTTCAAGATTAAGACCGCTGACAGGTCTAATGCCTGGCGTGTGAGGAGGCGCCGGCATCAGGCCAAAGAGTGAAGGCCGCGTTACTCTCGGCCCTTTCCCTGTCAACGATCTGTCATTACTAATTACAATAGTTGTGCCACTCCGCAGAAAGTCGCAGGGAGGGGGCTAAACACTACTAATAATTAGACTTAACCACGGCAAGGGGATTCAGGCGAGACACCCGGATAAATTTACGAATTGGTTACCAGGTATCCAATTCCGAGCGCTGTAAAAGCGAATTCTCATTAAAAAGCCTTAAAACAAGGAAATAAGCGTCTTTCCTAAAAAGTGGATAGCTATTAAACACTTTTGTGGAATTGGATACCTAGTATCCAACAATCCCTTGCATAGAAATAGGCAATAGGGTCTTAATACGAGACTTGTCTGAAAGTTACAGGACAGGAGGGAGACTCGGTTCGGGCTACGTTGCGCCGCCTGCGGGAAGCATAGCGTCCTTACGCACGGACTTATGGCGAGAGAGATTGTGGCGGGTCTGTTTGACGTGCGCGCAGGGCTGGACGCGTTCGTGAAAATTAATTATTTCGCCGTGCAAGAGCAACGCCGGACGGCACGAACCCGTGCCGTCCGGCGTAAGCGACTGCTCTTGGTGAAATAAATCCTACGCTGAGCTGAGCATTCTCCATCCAGTCCGCGCGTCAGGCGTGGTCGGCGCGCGCGGAGAGCAGCGTCAGACGCGCTTAGTGATGATCGGGGACGGCCTCCTGGCAGCCCGCAGGGTATTTACTGGCGGGCACGACGCGTACGAGTTGCATCATGCCACGGTCTTCATGTGCGAGGATGTGGCAGTGGAGAACATACGTGCCGGTGAAGTCGAGATAGGTCTGCCGGATGACGACCCTGCCGGGTGTGATCTGTTTGCCATCCGTGCTCATCACCGCTGGCGGGATGGCGATCACGTCCTGCCAGACGAAATTGTTCGCCGGTTTATAGGGCGGCGCGTACTTGTTCAGCGCCGTCGGCGTTTCGATGCGTACCACCTGAAACGGATTGATGTGGATGTGGAAAGGGTGCGGGATGGTCGTCCAATTCTCAAGCACCCACTCCTGTAAACCGTTGAGCGGCATGCACTGATCGACGATCTCGCCCGTTTCGCCGAACTGCTTGTTATTGATCATAAAGTGGGGCGGGTTGTTGTTTGCGTCGCGCCCCTGTTTGACGCGTCCCGGATCCCATTGAAATTTGACCGGGGAGTTGGGATTCTTCACGTCGTTTGCGCCGGGAGGGCGCAGGTCTTGCAAAAATCTCGGCATCTCCGCCCACTGCGCTTTGGAGGGAAAAGCGCCGTTGGGCAGAGCCGCCGGGGTGCCTGCGACCTTGACGAAAAACAGGATATTCCCGCCTGACTGGAACTCGTAGACTCCAGCCGTCGTCGGTGCCTGGACGAGAAGGTCTGCGCGGTTTCCGCCCGCCAGTGTGAATCCGCCGGGTACTTGGCCGCCGGGCGCGCTGGCGTTGAGAAACGGTTGATTCTGGTAGTTGTCGCGGCTGAACTGCACGCCGTCCTGTGCGGTCTGTTTGAATTTGAAACCCGGCTTAGACCCGAACAGGTCTTTGCCGACGAGCACGCCGACTTCGTTTCCGACGGTGGCGTTGATGAGACGCCACAGTTGGACATCGCCCGGCCTCATCGTGATCGTCGGCTTGAACTTGCCGTTGAGGAGAACTTGCAGGCTGCCTTTACCCTTGGGGTTGCCGGGCGTCCGCTCAAGGTTCTGAGACGGGTCGAACTGCTGGAAGACGAGAATCTTCTCGTGGTTGCCGTAAGAACTTCCCCAACCGTAAAACTTTCGGATGACGTGGTCGTAACCGCCTTCGCGGCTCGATTCGATGACGAACGCTCCGGCCAGTCCGTTGAGGATATGGAGCGAGGTCGAGCCGTGCTTATGCGCGTGATACCAGTGCGTGCCCGGCGCTTGCCCCGCCTTCCACTCGCCCGAACTATAGTCGGGAATTTTGAAGAAGTTGGGGAACGCGCCCATGATGTACTGCGGCCACTCTCCGGCGGCGATCATGTGCTTGTTGGCCTCGTAGAGCGAACCGGGCGGGAGCAGGCCGTTCTTTCTGGCCGCTGCGGCGGAGGCGTCGTCGTGCTTCTTGATCAAGTCCATCTGCTCTTCGCGATAATTCTCCGGCATCTCTTTCCACTCCTGCGGAATCTTGCCGGAGTTGAAAATTTTATTGAACGTCGGCGTCCAATCCTTTTGATTCGCCTGCGGCATCACCTGCACGAGCACGTTATCGCCTAAACCGTCGGGGCTGGCGTGCGTGCCGTGGAAATGTATGTTGGCGGTGCTGGAACCGTGAAAGCAGTTGGGGAAGAGGTCTTTGCCGGGATAGATCGTGCCGCTCTGATCGCACCCGAAACTGGAGCGACCGGGCTGGCTGTTGGTATCGAAGGTATAGGCAAACTGGCGGTCGTCAATCTTGTTGAGGAACGAAAGTTCGACCGTGTCGCCGAGGCGCGCGCGCAGCGTCGGACCCGGCGAGATGGCCTCGCTCGTCAGATCGGGCGTGGGAGTCGTCATGGGGTCCCACCCGCGATACTGCCGCAGTGTCGCCGTGCCCACGTTCGGGATCATGTATTTGCCGCTCATCATCAACATCACGCCGCGCATCCTCTTCTCGTTGGCGCGGTAGCGAATCTCGCTCGGATTGACAAGATCTTCGCTGCCGAGATTCTGCGCCAGAGCCAGCGGAGGAGCCTCCACCTGCGCCTGCACCTGCTGCGGGGCGGTAAACAACAGCGTGTGTGCGCTGACGGCGGCGAGGGCGATCCCCGCGAGCACCAAGACCGCCTTGAGGATGAGACGCTGCCGCGAGGCGGACGACGTGCGTTCAATTTCCACGCGGTTCGTCTTCCGGTTGTTGTAGCTATATGAATGGTGGTCGTTGTTCATGCTGCTCCTGTTCGCTTTTTTACGCATCAACTCCTTAACTACTTTGCCCGTCTCCCTACAGACGATGCCTGTTCAGGTGACGACCATCACGTACTGTGTCTGCTGGAGGTTTCGCCCCATCGCATCGTTCACCGTGAACGTGAAGTTGTAGGTTCCAGACATGGTGGGCGTACCGGTCACAGAGATGCCGTCGCTGTTCGGAGAAGGGTTCAAAGTCAGACCCGGCCCGATCCCCGCGCCCGACTTGAGCACGTTGCCGTTCTTGTCCGTGACCTGAAATTGCTGGCCGCTGATGGCATACGGCGACATCCCGCCGACCACCACCGGCTGCGCGGCGATGGGCTTGCCTTTGGTCGCAGATGCCAGCGTCGTATTATCCGCCGCCGCGAGCGGCGCGAACACGTTGATGGTTCCCTTCTCATTCTGATGCCCTGCGATCTGGCATCCGTAGGTCACCTGATTGTTGGGCGGGGTCAGGTCGGAAGGTGGCGGGACGGGGCATTGACTCGAATTGGGAGACGGAGCTGCGCCGAGTTTATTCGTGGTGAATGGTTGCTGATTGGCAAACGCAGGCCAGTGTTCCGCCTGCGGGTCCAGATTGGTGAAAAACACGTTCTCGGTCGTGTCGACAGAGACGGTATCGAAAGTCACCTTCCCAGTGTTATCCCGCTTGATATTTATCTGTTTCATGGAACTTCCCTTTCGCGTCCGACCGCAGGGTAAAGGGTCTTATCGCAAAGTGAGTTTATAGAAAGGAGCTGCACTATATCACACGGTTAAGCGCAGCCTGCAAGAAAAATTTTCAGCTACAAATGGAGCAGATCGTCGCTTCGATAGTGAGAGAAATTTCACCCGGCTCAAGCGCGAAAGAAGCATTGCCCGGATCACGATAGATGATGCTATAACACACGGCTCACGGGCGATGGGTTGATGACAGGTCGCGGTTGACGGCTCAGGCTTCGAGCAAGATGTCCGGCAAAGAGTCCTTCACGGAGGCGTGCTTTAAATGGCGAGACAACTTAAGAGTCGGCCACGTTTGCTGAGTCGCCTGACAGTGGCGGTACTCGTCGACCGCGCGGTGCTCGTGCCGGGGAGTTCGCGGTTTCGCAAAGGCATAGGCGATGCTCCTTTGGTGAACACGCTGCGTCGCATGGTGGAGAAAGTGTCCGTCGGTGCGTACACGGATACGGGCGGGGTGTTGAAGTGGTTTGCGGAGTTGAGGCCGGACATCGTCTTTAATCTCACAGAGAATGTTGACGGCGACCGGCAGAAGGACGGCTACATCTGCGCGCTGCTCGACCTGCTCAAACTTCCTTACACGGGCACAGGACCACGCGGCATGTTGCTCTGCCGCGACAAGGCCGTGAGCAAATTGATCGCCGCCCGCGAAGGGTTTAAGACGCCGGAGTTCTTCGTGGTAGAGGGACGCGCGCCGCGCCTGCCGCGCCAACTCGCCTTTCCGCTCGTGGTCAAACCGCGTTTCGATGATGCTTCGGTGGGGATCAGTCAGGCTTCTCTCGTGCGTACAAAGGAGGCTCTTCTGGAGCGCATCGCTTACCT
>DASWNS010000643.1:0-2670 GCA_036399115.1 Pyrinomonadaceae bacterium
CTGGAGCGGGCTGAGAAAGAACACGCCGTCGGCTACACATACCTGCGCGTCGATCCGCGCCTCGACAATCTACGCGGCGACCCGCGCTACGCCAAGCTGCTGCGTTGAACCTTTACGCTGCCCTTCGATCACGCGAAACGTCGTCGCACTCACGGTCGCATTCGTAACCCGGGTTTCGCGCCGTCGCACCTGCTGCTCCCGCGCTCTCAAGGCGAGCCGATATTCAACCCGCTCGAACATCGCTTCGACCCCGCGCGACACCGCGTGCGCGAAGGCGTCCGAGGCCAGCAGCAACACGCCGCCCGCCGCCACCACAATTCCGAAATAGACTAGATAACTCATCGCTTCTCACTCTCCCTCGCCGTGTCGTTCCGGCTTCGAACTCTCTCAAAGGTTGATAGTTTTTTTAAAGATAACTCTTTGCGCTCTAGTTCACGTTCTTCGCGCTCTGCAAAAGGAGATTCGCGTGCGGCTTTATCTCCTGCGACCATTTCCCGCGCCGCGCACGGCGTCGCTCCATCTTGATGGACTCCAGACGCCGGTTTCGCTCGGCACGTGCAGCGCGTTGCGTCAGCCGCGCTGAGGTCGTATTCGTTGTGCCGTTGAGTTCCGACATTGCTCTGCTCTTCCTCTCCAAATCTTTCTGCCTCTATTAACTAACGCGCAACGCGAACCCGAAAGGGATCATGCTTTTACGCCTTCGACCCGCCTTAAAAGTGAAAGGCTCCGGCAGTTACCCGGAGCCTTTCACGCCTGCTTACTCTCTGCCTGCAACGGCATCTACGTCTCAAGCCTGCGTGCTGGTCTTCACTCCCTCAATCACGCTCATCGGCGACGCGGTGGGGATGATTCGCGTCAACTCAAACCCGGCAGCGGCGAACAGTTGGCGAAACTCTTCTGCGGTGCGCTCAAGCCCGCCCGGTGAGAGCATCATTTCGAGGTCTTGAATCTTTCCGAAATGCGGCTCGTTGCCCGGCGGGATAACCATTTCGACGAGCAGCAGTTTGCCCGTCTCCGGCATCGCGCGATGGCAGTTCTTGAGAATGGCGATAGCGCGCGCGTCTTCCCAATCGTGAATGATGTGCTTCATCAAGTAAGCGTCCGCGCCCTCGGGCACGCTCTCGAAGAAGTCGCCCGACGCGAGTTCGCAACGCCCCGATACGCCTTCGGCTTCGAGTTGACTCTGCGCGCCCGCGATCACCTGCGGCACGTCGAAGAGCAACCCGCGCAGGTGCGAGTTGGCGCGAAGAATGGCGGCGAGGAGGCTGCCGTGGCCGCCCGCGATGTCCGCCAGTTTGCCTATGGAGGAAAAGTCGTAAGCCTCTACGACGGCCTTCGACACCATCTTCGAAAGACTCGTCATCGCATCGTCAAAGACACGCGCCGCCTCCGCGTGCTCCGCGAAATACGGAAAGACTTCCTTGCCGTGCACATGCTCCCACGCCACCTTGCCCGTCCGCGCGCTGTAGACCGCGTCGCCCCACACCTGCCAGTGCCAGTCCGCGCCCATGAAGATCGCAAGCGAGCGCAGCGAGCCTTCAACGTCCGCGCGCAAAAGTTCGGCCATCGGCGTCAACGCGAAGACGCGTTCCTCTTTCGTCTCGGCGAAGACGCCGCAACTCGCGAGCGCGCGCATGAAGCGATAGAGCGACGGGGCGTGCGCGCCTGTCTCGGCGGCAAGTTCGTCAACGCTGCGCGCGCCTTGCGCCAGCAGGTCGGCGATGCCGAGTTCTGCCACCACGCGCAACGCCTGCGTGACGAGCGGCGCGGCGAGCATCTGCGTCAACACGGCCTGCGGCGGCGGCGTTGCCGCGCCCTCCGGCGTCGAAACATAACTATCGTTCCGCCCGTCGGCGTCTTGTTTGGCGACCATTTCCAACACTGCACTCATTTTTTTCAACTCCTCTCGACTTCTCATCGAACATTCAAAATTCGTTTCCAATTATTAACGCGCGCTCCGCCCACCCGAAGGATCACACGCCGCGATCTTTTTTCACACGCCGCGTTCGGAAAAATCTCTCTGCCCCTTTTCCGCCCACCATGCCCGGCTCTTCCGCGCGCTCTCTCTGCCTGCGATGGTGAAAGCTTTTTGAGACACCCACGACCGCAGACACACAGGCCGCACAGATAAGAGATTAAATAAAGAGACTGACGCCCGTAGTAATTTCTTGACAGACAACGCAAATAAGGTAAAATTTTTTTCGCAATCAATTCCCCCTTCAAGGCATCATAATTCGGTTCTCTATTGCGCACTCGCAGCACCCCTCCTCAAGTGCTTTCTTGTTTGCCATGAACTTTCGCAGGCGGCTGCGGAATCTCGTTCTTACGCGCGAGGCTCCCTGTCGTCCCGCTTAAGTTTAAGGCCGTCAGTTAGACGAAGGGACGACGACATCCGGCTGCGTCGCGCCGCTACAGGGTTTTCCAACGCCCGCGCGCCCGCACACCAACAGGCAACGTCCACTCGTATTCATTTCAATCTTAATTAACTTCCGGCTCCACTCCTCAGCCGTAGATCACCACAGGACGGAGAACTAAACCACTATGCACTGAAAGTGCATAGATTTCCGCAGGACTGAAAGTCCGCCTCATTCCAAGATGAATGCGTCGCTGTCCTGATTAGATTGTTGCCGATGATGCTCAAGATATTCCTGCACCACCGTTTCGCTGACG
>DASWNS010000644.1:0-11049 GCA_036399115.1 Pyrinomonadaceae bacterium
ATGCGACGCCGACGAGCAGCGCGTAGGCCACGCACGCGAACGCGATCTCGTTTCTGCCGAGCGGCGAGAGCATCAACAGATCATAGACGACCCAGCCGACAACCAGCAGCCCGATGCTGAACGCGACGGCGGCGGGAAGGCTGATATCGTAAACGTCCGTGTCGATGAGCGCGCCGCCGAGATAGTAAACGAGCACTAGCAAGACCATGCCGCTCAGCCACGTCAGGGCGGCCTCCCAACGAAACCAGTGGAGCGTCTCAGTGCCCGGCTGCTTCTGCTTTTCGACCACGTAGAAACCGCCGCTGTGCACCATCCAGACCTGCGGCTTCTCGCCTCCCGGCGCCGTCGCTTCCGCTTCCGAGAGCCGCGCGTCGAGCCAGGTAAAATAGTAGGTCGTGCCGACCCAGAGGATGCCCGCGAAGACGTGAAACCAGCGCGCGAAGAGGTTGAGCCATTCGCTCAGATTGGGGTCGAGTCGCATTCAATTTAACTCCCGCGATAGGTGGAATAGCCGAACGGGCTGACGAGCAGCGGCACATGATAATGCGCCGCCCCGTCGCCGACCGTAAAACTGATCGAGACTTCCGGGTAGAAACTCTCGATGCCGCGCGCCGTGAAATAGTCCGACGTGCGAAACGTCAGCCGGTACACGCCCGCCTCCGGGTTGAGATCATCCGGCAGCAAACTTTTAAGCCGCCCGTCGGCGTCCGTCTTTCCCCGCCCTAACACTCGCCAGCCCTCCCCGGCCTGCACTTCGAGGACGACCGCCACGCCCTGCGCCGGTTGCCCGCTCGAAAGGTCGAGAATGTGTGTCGTGATCGCGCTCATAACTAAAAAGTCCCCGGTCGCAAGTTCCAAGTCTCAATTCGCAAGTCCCCGGTCGCAGGCTGGCGAGGCTTTCAGACCCGCGACTTTTACCGTTCATGTTGTCAACAACTTTTCCAAACGTAGTCTTGTGATCTTGCGTTGTTCTTCGGCGGCGTTGCGGAGTTCGTCGGCGGCGTCGTTCGGCAGGCGCAAGCGTAGCAGCGCGAGCATCTCTCCGGCGGTTTTGCCCGTCGCGCAGACGATGAAGATGTGGCCGAACTTCTCTTCGTAGGCGCGGTTGGCGGCGGCAAGTTCGTCGAGCGTTGACTGCTCCGCGTGGCGTGCTCCCGACTGTTCCTGCTCCGACCAGTTCTGCGCCTGCGCGTCCTGCGCGCGCGCCGCCTTGCGCCCGCCGATCTTCGGGTGCGCGGCAAACGCTTCGAGCCAGTCCTGCGCGTCGAGACTTCGCCAAATGTCATCCGCCGCCGTCAACAACTCACGCGTCTCGCCGAACGGCCTCTGCGCTGCCATCTCGCGCGCCCACGCGTTTGAGCCGCAGCACTTGAGGAGTTCCCTCTCCGCCTCCGCCGCGTCGAGCGCGTTCAGGCGTGCCAGACCTTCGTGCATAGTCATAATTCAAACGTGCTGCGCGTGTCGCTCGTGAGCGGTGCTACACATCTTCCAGATTCCCGTAGAGCCGCAGGCGACTGACCCCGCCGTCCGGGTAGATGTTGAAGCGTGCGTGCGTGATCGCCGTGTGCGGCTTCAACTCGTTCGTGAAGTGGTGGCGCGTGTGCGCCTGTAATTTCGTGCGCGGCAGAATCTCCGTCCAGGCGTAACCGTCGAGCGCTCCGGCGTTGCCGACTGCGCCCCCTGCGTCGCAACCTTCGAGCGAGCAGCTTTCAGGGTAGTTGCCCTTGAAGTGCGACGTGTCAACTTCAACCTGATGCAGCCGCCCGCGCGCTCCGAGTTTGATGACGACCCAATCGTGGCCTGCACCGCGTCGTCGTTTCGTCTCCCAGCCGTCGCTCATGTTCGCGGCGCGACCCGGCATGATCAAATTATGTCTATGACCGAAGAACATGTCGCTCGACGCGAGCACCAGCGCGCCCGACTCGACCGCTGCCAGATCGACGCGCCCGCCGCCCGCTTTGATGTGCGTCCAATCCGGCACGACCTCGCCATACACGCGCAGCCGCGCCACGCCGCCGTCCGGATAAATCCTGAACCGCAGATGCGTCGCACGCCGTTCGGTTTGAACTTGAAACGAATTCTCCGCATCGCCGCGCAGGCCGGACACGGGCAACAACTCGCTCCACTCGACCCCTTCATCCAACAGTTGCTCGACATCGGGTTGCCCGTCCATCGCACAGGCTTCGAGCGAACACTGCTCCGGATAGTTTCCCCTGAAATAACTCGTGTCCACGACGACGCCGCGAACGATGCCCGGCAGACCGAGTCGAATGAGGCACCAGTCGAACCCCGGCGTACGGCGACGGCGCGACTCCCAACCGTCCATCCACTTGCCGCGATCCGTGTACTTGCCTTCGATGAAGACGGGCGCGCTCGCCTTCAGGAGATTCTCCTTCGGCGCGAAGAAATCGTCGTTGGCATAGAGCACCGCGCCGCCCACGCGCTCCGCCGCCAGATCAACCAGTTCCGTGAAATCCGTCATCGTCGTGCCTCATCCTGCCGCGCGAGCAGCACGCCCGTCGCCGTTTCGTTCATAAATTCTCCGCGTTCATAAATCTTCACGCCGCGCAGGTACGTCGTCTCAACCACGCCGCTCAAAGTCTGCCCCGCATAAGGCGTCAGCTTGTGCCGGTGTTGCAGGAGCGCAGGCTCGACGCGAAAGGTTTCGTCCGGACGAAAGACGACGATGTCCGCATCGCACCCGACCGTGAGCGCGCCCTTCCGCCCCTCCAGTTCGACCAGACGCGCGGGCGCGGCGGCTGTCCATTCGACGACGCGCTCGATTCCGTAACCGCGCGCACGCGCCTCTGTCCACACGACGGGCAGGCGCAATTGCAGAGAGGCGATGCCGCCCCACGCCGCGAGGAAGTCGCCCTCTTCGCGCCGCTTCAACTCCGGCGGGCACGGCGAATGGTCCGAGACGATCATGTCGAGCACGCCTTCATCGAGCGCATCCCAAAGCCTCTCTCGGTTCTCGCGTTCTCGAACCGGCGGGCAGCACTTGAACTCGGTCGCACCGTCCGCCACCTCTTCCGCCGCGAACGCCAGGTAGTGCGGGCACGTCTCGGCGGTAAACTTCAACCCCTCCGCTTTCGCCGCGCGCAGAGAGGGCAGCGACGCAGACGACGAATGATGCACGATATGAACGCGCGCGCCCGTCTCGCGCGACAGCCGGACCATCAACGCCACGGCTTCATCCTCTGCCGCCTTCGGGCGCGAGCGTAGAAACGTCTCGTAGCGTCGCGGGTCGGCGCTCTTCGCGTCGCGCGCAAAGTCCTCGTGCGTCAGCCCTGCGAGCGCGGCTTCAATCGGCGCGGGCGTCTCCGCGTGGACGATCAAGAGCGCGCCGAGGCGTGCTAACTCCGGCATCGCCGCGCGCAAGTCCGGCTCCGTGACGTGCTCGAACTCGTCCACGCCCGACGGCACGAGAAAGCACTTGAAGCCGAACACGCCGCACTCGAACATGCGCCCGAGTTCCGGCGCGTTGCCCGGCACAAGCCCGCCCCAGAAGCCTACGTCAACGTAACACTGCCCCCCGGCTGCCGCACGCTTCGTCTCCAGACTTTCGCGCGTCGTCGTCGCCGGAATACTGTTCAAAGGCATCTCTACGAGCGTCGTCACGCCGCCCGCCGCCGCCGCCCGCGTCGCCGTCCGAAAGCCCTCCCATTCGGTGCGTCCCGGTTCGTTGATGTGCACGTGCGTATCAACCAACCCCGGCAAGACGACCGCTTCGGCCTCAACTTCGACCAGCGGCAACCCGCGCGGCGCATCTTCAAAGGCATTGATCGCATGGATGCGCCCGTCGCGCACGTGAATGGCAGCCGCAGCAATTTCGCCGGGCAGAAGGACGCGGCGCGCGCGTATGACAAACTCAGCCGCGCTCAACTGTGTGTCGGGACTATCCATCGGCCTTGAGAGTTGAAAGGAAATTCGCCAGCAGGTTGGCGGCGACGCGCAGGCGATACTGCGCCGTCGAGCGCATGTCGTCAATCGGCGTGATCTCTTGGGCGAGCATCGCGCACGCGGCCTTGATCGTCGCCTCGTCGAGCGTCTGATCACGCAACAGGTCTTCCGTACGCGTGCAGCGAACGACGGTCGGCGCGACGCTGCCGAGCGCGACGCGAAGATCGCTTATGCGCCCGCCGCTGCCGAAGCGTGCGCCCGCGGCGAAGCAGATTTTCGAGATGGCCTGCGCTTTGCGCGTGCCGACTTTGCGATAGCGGGTCTTGAGATCGCGCGTCGCTCGCGGCAGGCGGATGCGGTAGAGCAGTTCGTCCTCGCGCAAGTCCATCTGCTTGTAGCCGGTGTGGAATCCTTGATAGGGCAGACTGCGCGTGCCGCGCGTCGAGACAACTTCGACGACGGCGTCATAGACGAGAAGCGCGGGCGGCGAGTCGGCGGCGGGCGAAGCGTTGACGATGTTGCCGCCGAGCGTGCCGCGATTCTGGATAGCGATGCCGCCCGTCTCGCGCGCCGCCTCGCACAGAAGCGAGAACTCGCGCCGCATCGTCTCGTGGCGTTGAATCTCCGCGTAGGTCGTCAGCGCGCCGAGCCTGACTTCGGAGGGCGTGACCTCGATGCCTCCGAGTTCCTTGAGATGCCGGATGCTCAAAAAATTACGGTGCTTCAAGAGGCCGAACTCAAGCAGCACCATTAGGTCGGTGCCGCCCGCGAACGCGCGCCACACGCCCGGCTCGCGCGCCATCACGTCCAACGTATCGCTCAAAGTCTGCGGCGCGCGAAGTTCGTAGTCGGGCAGGTAAGCTCTCACGCTTCAACTCCCGCGCGCTGGCAGGCGCGAACCACCGCGTCGAAGATTTTCATGTAGCCCGTGCAGCGGCAGAGATTTCCGGCGAGGCCGCTGCGGATGTCTGCGTCGGTGGGCTGCGGGTTGCCCGCGAGCAGACTTACCGCGGCCATGATCATGCCCGGCGTGCAGATGCCGCACTGCGCGCCGCCGCACTCGATGAACGCCTCCTGCACGGCATGAAGCTGCGCGCCATCGGCGATCCCCTCGATAGTCTGAATCCGCGCGCCTTCAACCTGAAGAACCGGGACGAGACAACTGTTGACGAGTTCGCCGTCAACGAGCACGGAGCATGCGCCGCACTCGCCCTCGCCGCAGCCCTCCTTCGTGCCGGTCAGGCGCAAGTCTTCGCGCAGCACGTCGAGCAGGCGCGCCATCGGCAGCACGCGCAAAGTCTGCCGCACGCCGTTCACCGTGCAGTTCACGTCAACTCCGCGCGCGCTGTCAGTCATGCTTCACTTCCGGCTCTGAATTTTTCGGCCTGCTCATCTCGCTTCGCTCAACTCCTCCATCAAGGCTTCGGGCATGAGCGGGACGTGTGTGAAGCAAACGCCCGTAGCCTGCTCGATGGCGTTCAGGATGGCGGGCGCGCCGCCGTCCATCGGGAGTTCGCCGATGCCCTTCGCGCCGCCCGCCGGACCAAACGCATAAGGCTGCTCCTCGAAGTGGACGCGAATGGGCGGGAGGTCTGCGGAGGTCGGCATCACGTAGTTAGTCATCCCGTTGTTGACCATCCGACCGTTTTGCCAGACCACATTTTCGTAGAGCGTGAAGCCGATGGCCTGCGCCACCCCGCCCTCGATCTGTCCCGCCGCGAGAACCGGGTGCACGACCTTGCCCACCTCCTGCACCGCCACGAAATCCTCGACGCGCACTTCATACGTCAACAGATCAACCGTCACCTCCGCGACATAGACCGCCCACGCGTAAGCCCCGTAAGCGTCGCCCTGATACTTCTCGTCGTCCCAATGCACGCCGGGCGGCGGCTTGTACTGGCTGAACGACTTCAAAGCCCCGTAACGCTCGACGTACAGGCGGCACGCCTCGCACCATTCGTCCTGCGTGTAGCCTGCGGCGAGCAAGCCCGCGCCCTGCAAAGTCTGTCGCAAACCGAGCACGGCGGATTCGACGAGTTTGCCCACGACCATGCAGGTGCGCGAGGCGACCGTCGGACCACTATCGGGGACGTTGCCCGTGTCCGGCTGCGCCATCTCGATCAGATCGTAGTCGAGTTTCAACGCATCCGACGCGATCTGCGCGAAGATGGTGTTGGTGCCCTGCCCGATCTCCGTGCTCGCCGTGAGGATCACGACGCGCCCGTCGCCCGCAGCTTCTGCGCCGACGATTGATTTCAGATAGTCTTCACCCGAACCCGTGAAGCCCGCGCCGTGCATGAAGGAGGCGAAGCCGATGCCGCGTCGCACGGTCGCGCCTGCGGCGGCGTTCTCGCGCGTGAAGCGTTCGCGCTTGGATTGATAGTCGGTTAATTCAAAGGCGCGGTCCAGCAAGCCCGCCATGTCAACCGGCTCGCGGATCACCTGCCCGGTCGCCGTCGTCTCGCCCTCGCGTATGAAGTTGCGGCGACGAAACTCTTCCGGACTCAAGCCGAGCGCGTGCGCCACTTTGTCGAAGTGGCGCTCCAGAGCAAAGATCGACTGCGGCGCGCCGAAGCCCCGGAACGCGCCGTGCGGCGGGACGTTCGTGGCGACGGCGCGGCTCCGGATGCGCACGTTCGGGCAACTGTATGGTCCGGCTGCGTGGATCGTGCCGCGTGAGAGGACGACCGCCGAGAGCGTCGCGTATGCGCCGCCGTCAACCACGAACTCGATCTCCATGGCGAGCAGTTTTCCTTCGCGCGTGACGGCGGTGCGATGGCGCGTCCTTGAAGGGTGCCGCTTCGTGGTCGCGGCCATGTCTTCGGCGCGGTCGTAAACAATCTTGACCGGGCGCCCGCCCGCCTTCCAAGAGAGTAGTGCGGCATGTCCTCCGATCAACGAAGGATACTCTTCCTTGCCGCCGAAGCCGCCGCCCGTCTCGCATTGCACGACGCGCACGCGTTCGGGCGGCAGCGCAAACAATTTCAAGAGCGCCTTGTGCACGTAGTACGGGCACTGCATCGAACCCCAGACCGTGACGCCCTCCGCTTCGTTCGCCACGGCGATCACGCCGTTCGTCTCGATGTACAACTGCTCCTGCGCGCCCGTCGTATATTCGCCTTCGACCACGAGGTCGGCAGTCTCCCAAACCTCGTCCACGTTTCCCTTGTCCATGAGATACGACTTGAAGACGTTGTCTTCGCCCCAGATGATCTCTTTTTTGGCGAGCGACTCTTCGAGCGTGAAGACGGGCGGCAGTTCTTCGATCTCCACGCTGACGGCGCGGCGCGCGCGTTCGAGCAGGTGCTTGTCGGCGTGTGCGAGCAGCAGGATCGGTTCTTCCGTGTGGTTGACGAACTCCGTGGCGAGATACGGTTGGTCGAGCAGGATCAGGGCGACGGCGTTCTCGCCGGGGATCTCTTTCGCAGTGACGACGACGAACTCGTCCCAAGGGATGCCTGCGCCGAAAGTGATGGAGCGAATGCGACCGCGCGGCGCGGGGCTGCGCACGGTCGCCCCGTAGAGCATGCCGGGCGGGTGCAGGTCGTCAACGTAGCGCGCCGCGCCCGTCACCTTGCTGCGTCCCTCTTTACGGCGCGGGACGGGTCGCCCGTCGCTCTCTGTTGTCGGCATGTCTCGTGTTTCTTGCGGCATCACGTCAGAAAAGTTGGGCTATTCTGCTTGCGCCGCTCATCTATGTCAATCGCCGTGCTCTCCCGACCGAGTTGCCGGTGCTCTTCACCCGCACAAATCTAGAGACAGCCGGAAGGCATTTCGCCTTCGCGGCTGTCTCTCGTATGCGTGCGCCGAACCCGTAGCTTTAGGAGGCAGGAACGTTCATGTTCAGAGTGCGCACGAGGAAGCCCCAGAGGTCTGCGTACTCTTCGATGATCTTCGAAGTGGGTTTGCCCGCGCCGTGTCCGGCTTTCGTCTCGATGCGAATGAGGACGGGCGCGCTGCCGCCCTGCGCCGCCTGCATCGCCGCCGCAAACTTGAAGCTATGACCCGGCCACACGCGGTCGTCGTGATCGGCGGTGGTGATTAAGGTCGGCGGGTAGCTGCGCCCCGGTTTCAGGTTGTGCAGCGGCGAGTAGGCGTAGAGAGCTTTAAACTCTTCCGGGTTGTCGGGCGAGCCGTAGTCGGAAGCCCACGCCGCGCCGATGGTGAACTTCGTGAAGCGGAGCATGTCCATCACGCCGACAGCGGGGAGCGCCGCGCCGAATAGTTCGGGTCGCTGCGTGATGGCCGCGCCGACGAGCAGGCCGCCGTTTGAGCCGCCCTGAATGGCGAGTTTCGGCGTCGAAGTGTACTTGTTGCTGATGAGCCACTCGGCGGCGGCGATGAAATCGTCAAAGACGTTCTGCTTCTTCAACTTCATCCCGGCCTCGTGCCAGTCCTTGCCATACTCGCCGCCGCCGCGCAAATTTGCCAGCGCGAAGACGCCGCCCATCTCCATCCAGACCATGCGGCTCACGGAGAAGCCGGGCGTCTCCGAGACGTTGAAACCGCCGTAGCCGTAGAGCAGCGTCGGGTTCGTGCCGTCGAGTTTCAGACCCTTCTTGTGCGTGATGAACATGGGGACGCGCGTGCCGTCCTTGCTATTGAAGAAGACCTGTTTCGTTTCGTAGTCGTTCGGGTTGAAGTCAACCTTCGGCTGGCGGAAGAGCGTGCTCTTGCCCGTCGCCACGTCGTAGCGGTAGATGGGATAGGGCGCGGTGAAACTGCCGTAGGCGTAGAACGTCTCTTTGTCCGTGCGCTTGCCGCCGAAGCCGGACGCGGAGCCGAGGCCGGGCAGGCTCACTTCACGCACGAAACTGCCGTCGAGGTGATGCACCTTCACCTGCGAGCGCGCGTCTTTGAGATAGGAGACGATGAACATGTTGCCCACGACGTTCACGCCCTCAATCGTCTCCGCCGCTTCGGGGATGACCACTTTCCAGTTCGCGCGTTCGGGCTGGCGCGTGTCGATGGCGACGATCTTGTTGCGCGGCGCGTCTTTGTCGGTCATGAACCAGAAGACCGCGCCGTCGTTGTCTATGAAGTTGTAAGCTGCGTCGAAATCGTCGAGCAGTTTGACGACGGGCGCGTCCTTCGTTTGCAGGTCTTTGTAATAGACGCGGTTCTTCACGTCCGTTCCCACCCAGACGGAGATGATCAGGTAGCGTCCATCTTCGGTAACGTCGCCGCTGAAGCCCCAGTCCTTTTGATCTCTGCGTTCGTAGATGAGCGTGTCCTCGGCCTGCGGCGTGCCGAGACGGTGGTAGTAGAGTTTCTGAAACTCGTTGACGCCCGCAAGCTGGCTCCCGGCCTTCGGCTCGTCGTAGCGACTGTAGAAGAAGCCCTTGCCGTCGGGCGTCCAAGACGCGCCGGAGAACTTCACCCACTTGATCGTATCGGGGAGGTCTTGCCCGGTTTCGATGTTTCTTACTTTCCACTCCGACCAGTCGGAGCCGGAAGCCGACAGCCCGTAGGCCATCAACTTTCCGTCGCGGCTGATGGCCGTGCCCGCCAGCGCGACCGTGCCGTCGGCAGAGAGTTTGTTCGGGTCGAGCAGGACGCGCGGTTCGTCCGTGAGCGAGCCAGCGGTGTAGAGCACGTATTGATTCTGGAGGCCGTCGTTCTTCATGTAGAAATAGCGGTTGCCTTCGCGGAAGGGGATGCCGAAGCGTTCGAAGTTCCAGAGTTTCGTCAGACGCTCCTTGATCCGCTTGCGCGCGGGAATCTCCGCAAGATAAGCGTTCGTCAGACGGTTCTGCGCTTCGACCCAAGCCTTCGTCTCAGCCGTGTCCAAATCTTCGAGCCAGCGATAGGGGTCGGCGACCTTCGTGCCGTGATAATCGTCCAATTGTTCAACTTTCTTCGCCGCCGGATAGATGGGCGACTTCGGTGTCTCCCCCGTCGCGCCTCCGGCCTCCGATCTCTGCGCGAAGGCGGCGGGTAAAATCTGAGTTAATAGTATAACTGCAATGAGGAGACGCAGGGGAGAGAGTGCGCGGCGCGTGTGAGCAAAAGACATCTTTGAACTTCCTTTCATCAAACCGGGTCGCGATTCGGACAACCGACGAGGTTGGGAATGCAAACGGTTTTTCTATGCGAATTTTGGGAGCAAGTCAAACGCTGGAAACGTTGAACTAGAATACAGAAAACAGAATACAGGAGTCAGAAGAAGGAGACGCGCACGTTTTATTCTGACTGCTGGATTCTGAATTCCGACTCCTGCTTTTCATTCCTCGTCCATCGTCGCTTTTCTACCCGCCGAAACTTCTGCGGAACAGGTAGGCCATCTTGATGAAGAAGGTGCGACCGTTGCGGCGGAAGCCCGGTTCGAGTTGGCCGTTGATGGGCGAGAAGGTGTTGATGTTGGCGTCGTCGTTGTAGCCGACGTAGAAGGCCGTGCCGGGGTTCGGCGTCCAGCCGAGGAGGAACTGGCCGCGTGCGCGTCGCGGGAGCGTCTCGTAATCGATGCGCGCCCGCGCGAAGAGAAAGCGCGTGAACTGGTAGGTGGTGCGCCACGAGAGGAGGTTGACATCGAAGGCGACGAGATCGGTGTCGTAGCGGCGCAGGTGGCTCTTGGTGTAGTCGAGCGTCGAGCGCAGCGCGTTGGTCGGCTGGTAGGCGAGCGTGGCGCGCAACTCGAAGAGGCCGCCGCGTCCCGGATCGAGCGGCGCGTGGCAGACCGCCGGGAGCGGTTCGTCTTCCTCATCGCACAGACCTCGCGCCGCGGCCTCGCGCGCCGCGATTGCCACGGGGCTGACACGCGGGAAACGTCGCCCTGCGCCGAAGTCGTAATCGAAATGGCCGTCGCGATAGAGCGCGCGCCAGTTGACCGAATATTTTTTGCTTGGGCGATAGCCGCCGAAGAAGAAGTAGTGATTCTTGCGCGAAGAGCGTTCGGAGCTTTCCCCCGCGAACGCGCCCGCGAGTGTGGCCGAGCGACGCGCGCCGAACTCCTCTTCGATCAGACGCTCGTAGGCATATTCGTAAGCCGCGCCGATGTTGAACTGCCGCTGGAAGAAGAATTGAAAGTTGGTTTCGCTCTCCCAAGCCTGGCTGCGTCCCTGAAAATCGTGGCTGATGAAAGAGAAATTATGGACGTGCCAGTTGATGAGTCTGGCTTTCGGTTTCGGCGTCGTGTTGTAGCTGGTG
>DASWNS010000645.1:0-7759 GCA_036399115.1 Pyrinomonadaceae bacterium
CTGGCTCAATCAAAGCTGCCGGACAGCTATTTTGATCTCGACAGAACGGAACTGTGGCAACCGACTCCGGCCACCAACGAGTTTTCGCTGCTGATGGATTTCATCGCAACCCTGCCCTTTAAAGCCACCGGGCGCATGCTCATCATGTATGACGACGTGCAAAGACCCGTTCCCGCGCACAGGGATCATACGGAGACTGATCTCTGCCACGAGTTCATCTGGTTCAGAACGAACATGAACAAGCCTTTCTACATGTTCAATCACCAGACGCACGAGAAACGCTATGTCGAATCCTACAGCGCGTGGTTCGATACGGTGAACCAGTTTCACGGAACCGATCCGGGCGAGGGACTCACTTTCAGTATTCGTGTGGACGGAATTTTCAACGACCGTTTCAGAGAACGCATCCCGACCCCTGCCTCTAACGTGGCCTCGACGCCCGCCCTCTGGGCTGCTGTCTCAGGCTGACAGCAAGGTTCGGATACGGGTCTGGAAATTCTCAAGTCATGGCGAGAATAATCTTTCGCTGGCCGGTGAAAGGCATGCGCCCGTGAGCGGCGAGCAGGTTGTCCACGATCAACACGTCGCCCCGCTGCCACTCTACAAGGACAGTCTCTTTCCGCATCACGTCGCGTATCTGTTCGAGCGCAGAGCGGTCGAGCGGTGAGCCGTCGCCGAAGTAAGAGTTCAAGCGAAACTCTTCTTCCGTCATGGTCGAAATCAGGAGCTGGTAAGTTTCCGCATCTATGCTGCTCGGATGAAACCCGTCAGCCTGATTGAACCAGACTTCTTCTCCAGTGACGGGGTGTGTGGTGGTCGCGGGGCGCACCTCAGTCAAAGTCAACCCCCCATCGCCTCTCCATTTGAGATCGATTCCGCCCGCGCGACAGTAACGCTCGACCGCGAGTTTGTCGTCCGTCTCGAAAGCCTCTTGCCAGGAGTAACCGGAACCCGCGCCGCCGTGCAGGTTGCGCACATACTTGATCTCTCTACGCTTAAATTCGCCGACGACTTTCGTGTCTAAGCTTCTGAGGATGGCGCGGCTATCGCCCAGAGGCGTTTGGCCGCCGCTCGCGGCAGGCGTGACGCAGCAGAAGAACAGGTGTGAAGGCCAGCGCGCCGTGTAGGACAACTCGTTATGGAGGGAGAGCGTGTAGTTGCGCGGGTATTCCGTCGAAGTATACACTCCGTCGCCTAACTTAACGCGCGGCGATGCGCCCCCGGCGTAATCGAGCAGTGGCTTGCCTGAAAACTCGCGCACGAAGCGCGCAAACTCGGCGGGGGCAGCGGCAGGGAGTCCGCGCAACAGCAGCGCGCCGTGCTCCAACAGTTGACGATGCAGAAAATCTCTCTCGTCGAGAAATGGTGCAAAGGACGCTTCCGCGCCCGAACCTGCTTCCCGGTCGCGGTCAATCTCGACGACAAAGGGCAGTCTCTTCTGATTGAGTAGGCTCGTTTTCATGATTTCCCCCGGTTCTGCGGCGCGAGTTTAATAAGTTTGATCAAAACGTTTCCGTACCGGAACGTACAGACAATACGAGTGCGCGACTGATATTTATTTATTACAAAAATTAACTCACCGTCCAGACGCCGGTGTTTTAAGCGGCGGACTAGAGTATCAGAGCAATAAACCTACGTGGTATTGAAGTAATCATTCCCACGAAAGTCTAGCTTTGTGCGCGTTTAAGCGCAGACTTCAACGTTTGTAAAAGGTCTTCGCCAAGCGGGCGAGGCTGCGTTCTATCAGTGTCTAATTTAGGGGGTTAGATTTGAAAATTTACATCAGCGGGCTGTACAGCGGTACTAACCCACAGCCCGGCATCGGCATCGCACGCTCTCTGCGCGCGGCATATCCTGACGCCAACCTCGTCGGCGTCGAATATTCTAATCGTTGTTCGGGCATTCACTGGCAAGACTTCGACGAGCTATGGCTGCAAAGACCTTGGGAAGAGTTGAACCTTGACGCTTATGCAGACAACATTAGGGAGGCGCTGGATGCGGGGGCGTACTGGATTTCCGGCGTCGATCTGGAGATCATGTGGCTCGCCTCGATCTTTCCCGAGGGACACAAGAACCTGCTGACGCCTTCGGCACGCGCTCTACAAAAGATCACCAAGCCCGCCGTGGAGGCGCACAAGGGTCTGCCCCTGAGCATTCCCACGTTCATCACCACCGAACGCTCGGATTGGGAGTTGCACGCTTTCTGCCGCCAGCATGGCTGGCGGGTCTGGCTCAAGGGTCCGTATTACGAGGCCGTCCGCACGCCTAGCTGGGACGTGTTCGAGCGTACCCGCACGCTGCTCTCGCGCGCTTGGTCAACCGAACGCCTCTTTCTCCAAACTCACATCACGGGCTATGAAGAGTCGGTCTGCTTCTCGGCTTACCAGGGAGAGATTACGGGCAGCGTCTACATGCGCAAGCGCGAACTGACGGAAGAGGGTAAGACGTGGGCGGGCGATGTGACGGAAGTGCCCAACGAGTTCACCGAGCCGCTGCGCAAAATTGTTAAGGAACTGAACTGGACTGGCGGCGCGGAGTTGGAGATGGTGCACGATACGGGCGGGAAGTTATGGCTGCTGGAGTGTAACCCGAGATTCCCGGCCTGGATTTACGGCTCGACCATCGCCGGACATAATCTGCCCGCGCTGATGCTCGAACGTGCGACGGGCATTCCGGCGCAGTCGCCGCAGAGCGCCTGCGAGGAGTTTACGCGAGTTGTGTTGGAAGTCCCTGTGCGCTCGCAGTTTCCCTTGCCGAGTTTGCCGGAACCCTTTCCCGGCGCAATCGGCCATTCGATGAAGCACCCTTCGGGCACGCTCGCGCTCGCCGAGCGGCTGCACAAACTGAACATCGTCGAGAGCAGCAGCCACGGCCATAGCAACGGCAACGGCTATAGCAACGGCAACGGCAATGGCAATGGGAACGGTAACGGGCATCATGAAAGCATGGACGCCGTGAGCACCGCCCCGGTCGTGCCGTCTTCCTTCATCAAGGATCTCGCAACGCACAACTTCGACGAAATGGAGACGCCTTCGTGGCTCTATTTCGAAAGCACTGCCGCTTCGCTCTTCAAACGCGCCTCCGATTTGGCGAGCAAGCTCAGTACCTCTACGGTCGAAGTTACGAACGGCTACAGCCTCAAGACTAATCCCGACGAGCGACTGATTAGGCTGGCGAAGGAGTCGGGTTTTCTGGCCGAAGCGATCAGCCTGCTCGAAGTTCAGAAAGCTCTCAAGACCGGCTTCAAGCCCGAACAGGTGATCTTGAACGGCCCCGGCAAATGGTGGCCGCAAGGTCTGCTGCCAACCTCGCCTATCCACGCCGTCTTCAGCGATTCGCTTAACGACCTGAAACGGGTGGTCGCCAGTCTGGAGAAGGGGGAACTGCAAGCCAAGATCGTCGGCGTCCGGCTTCGCGCCGCCAGTTCGCGCTTTGGCATTCCGGTGGAAACGCCCGACGCGCTCAAGGCTCTGGTTGAAGCGATTGAGACGTTGCCGCGAAACTCAACTTTCGGCGTCCACTTTCACATGGCGAGCAGCAACATCGGTGTCCGCCAGTGGTGGCATCTGTACGAATCGATGTTGAGGTGGTGTCGCTCTATCGAGGCGCTCAGCGGGCGGCGGATCGAATGTCTGGACGTGGGCGGCGGTTGGTTTCCGGATGACTGGCAGGCCGACTCGGCAGACCAGTTTGCCGCCGCCGTCGGGCGCGCGCGCAAGTTTCTGCCCGGCGTCGAGCAGGTTATATCCGAACCCGGCAAAGCGTTGGCGCAGCCTTCGATGGCGGTGGCGATGCGCTTGCTGGAATTCGAAGAGTCGGCGGAAGGCGAGATCAAAGCGGCTGTGGTTGACGGCTCAATCGCGGAACTGCCGATGCACTTCTTTCAGCCGCACAGGATTCTGCACCGCGACGAACAGACGGGCGAGTGGCGCGCGTTGGAGCGCGGCAAGACCCAACTCTTGGGCAGGCTGTGTATGGAGCACGACATCGTGGCCTTGAATGTCGAACTGCCGAAAGGCGCGCAGGTCGGCGATGTCTTAGTTTTCTGTGATGCGGGAGCTTACGATAGGAGTATGTCTTATGTCTTTGGTCGAGGGTAACGAACTAATCGAAGTCAGCGAAACGGATTTTGTTGACACGGACGCCGCCATCGAAAAATGGCGGCACTTCCCGGCATCCGCCATTCTGCATCATGGCAAAATGTGCTGCCGCATCGCCCGCGAGTGGATCTTCTCTTTCGACTACGGGCAACTGAACGGCGAGCACCCGCTCACCGGACCACGCTGGATTCGTAAAAAGTACACTTGGGGTCCATCGCGCTGGCCGATCAGCTGGTGTGAGGCCGTCGAACAAGAGACGCTCGACTGCGGCGCGCTGGCCTCGATGACGCAAGAGGTTTTCGCAGCGCGCGGCATCAAGAGCTATCAGGCACAGTTTATACAGCAGTACAGTGAAGATTCAGCCACGCACTGGCAGAAGAAGTGGAACGGCGAGGAGATCTCCACCCACTGGATCAACGAGGACTTAATCTATCACGAAGGCTGCGCCGTCGTAGTGCGTGATAACGAGGTCAGGATTTGGGATTCGAGCGCGGGCTGGTGGGTCAACCCGAAGCAGTTCGGCGGTTATGGAGGATTGCTGGTGCTCCGCATCTGCACCGCGCAGACCGACGCGGTAGACTTTAACTGGGGCACGCATCGCATCATTCCCAACCAGTGGCAGAAAATCGAAAGGGCGCGCAACCACTTTGCTTCAGCCGCCGCGGGCTGAAACGAAAGGCGTCCGTAACGGCGAAGACTGCTTCGCCCAGCCGGGAGCATGCTCCTGAAACTAAAGTCCCTTCAACGATTGCTCGTTGAAGGGACTTTATGTTTTGCCCGCGTTGGAGCGTGGCGGGTGTTAATTAAGTCGCAGGCGTAGCTCTTCGATGTGAGCTTTCCTGATGAGATAGCCGATGGCGAGTTGAGGGTCGGTGTAGGTGACCGCCGGAACGCCGACCTGTGTGAGCGCCTGATCGAGATTGGTTCTCAACTCCAGCACATGCACGGCCTTGATAAACACGTTCGACAGTTCCGCATCAGTCCACGCGGCGGGTTGCAGCCCGACCGCGAGGCGCATGGCGTCAATCGCCTGACGCAGTTCGGTAACGTGTTGCGCCTTGACGAAGGTTACACCGGCTAAGAGCGCGGGGTCGGTGAAGGCGTAGTTAGCGGCGACATCAATGTTGGTGTAGCCGGACTTGTTGCCGGAAGCGTCCACGGCGCAGACGCGGTAGAAGTAGACGCCGTTGGGACTCATGCTGCTGTCCGTGTGGCTGTTGGTCGTCGGCGTTGCGCCGAGTGCGACGAAAGTACCGTTGAGGCTCGTCGCACGCTCGATCTGGTAATGGTGCGGCGGGCTGGTGGACGACCAAGTGATCTCTACCTGTCCGCTCGCGTTGGTGGTAGCGAGCAGGTTCGTCGGCGTGGCGACGGTCGGTTGCGTGGTGATGTTGGCGGTCGTTGTCGCCGTGGCGGTCATGCCGCTGTTGTCCGTGACGGTCAGCGAGACGTTATAGGTTCCGGCCTGCGCGTAGGCGTGTGCAGGCGTAGGACCGGAGCCGCTCGCGCCGTCGCCGAAGTTCCAGGCGTAGCTGGCAATCGTGCCGTCGGAGTCGGAAGAGGCCATTCCGTCGAAGAGCACGTCCTTGCCGGGAGAGCCTTGATACGTCCCGCCGGTGGAGGCCACGGGCGGCTTCGCCGGGTCGGCGATCTTGACGGTCGTGCGGGCGGTGTAAGACTCGCCGCCGTCGTCCGTCACGCGCAGCGAGACGGTGTAGGTTCCCACGTTCGTGTAAGTGTGCGACTGCGTCGGTCCGGTCGCGGTCGTGTTGTCGCCGAAGTCCCACTCGTAGCGTGCGATGAATCCGTCGGAATCGGAGCCGCTGTAGTTGAAGTTGAAGGTGCTGCCCGGCGCGCCTTGATAGAGTCCGAAAAACTTGATCTTCGGCGCGGCGTTGGCGTGAAACGCTTCGATCTCCGTGATGCGGCTGTGTCCATCCTTCGCGCCCCGGATGTAGACCCTGATCTTGCTCGTGCCGATGGTCGGGAAGTCGAACCTGCGCCAGACGTTGCTGTTGGCGTTGACGGTTCCGCCGGGCACGTTCACCCACGTCGCGCCGTCCCAGTATTGCACGTCGAAATCCGTGATGCCGTAGAGGGTGAAGGTTTGCGCCTGTGTCGGGTCGGACGGGTTCTCAAAATTGTCCTGCAACGTGAAGACGTTGATCCAGTTGATGTACTTGAACGCGCCGAAGTTGACCTCGACCCAATCGGGAAAGAGGCCGTGCGTGGCATCGTTCCAGCCGCCGCTGCCCTGACCCCAACCGATCCCCGTCTTCGAGCCGTTGATGACGCTCTCGACGGGGAAGTCTTCGTCGAGAGTCGAAGAGGCGGTGGCGACGGCTCCGGCCTCTTCCGACGCGACGTTGACGCCCGCGCGCGCGCGCGTCGCGTTGAAGTTTGCGCCGGTCACCTTGGAAGTCAGCCCCGTGTAAGTTCTCTGCGCCGGTTCGAAGGTATAGCCTTCGAGCGAGGGCGTGAGCGTGTAGGTGCCGCCCGAAGTGAGATGCGTGAGTTCGTAGTTGCCATCGGCGCGCGTGTCGATGTTGGTCTTATCCGAGCCGGTGACATTGATGGTCACGCCGGGGAGGGGCAGCCCTTCTGCGACGAGGATGCGCCCGTTGATGGACGGCTTGCGAATCAGGTCGAGGAAGGAGTTAGCCCAGGCCTTCGCGTCGGGGTCGGAACCGGCGGCGAGTTGTTCGAGGACGGGGACGCTGCGCGCCTCTTCGATAGCCACCGTGAAAGTGGCCTGCGCCTGCTGGCTGCCGCCATAGACCGCGCTCAGGGTGTAGGAGCCGTCGGCCAGTTTTGAGCCGAAGAAGCCCGCCAGATCGTCAATTCTGACGACGACCTTCTGCCCCGCCGCGACGGTCGTGGCGATGAGCGGCGCACCCGTGAAGTAGACCGTGCCGTCCGGGTCTACCTGCGCTCCGCCGCGCCCGCCGCGCACGCCCTCGTAGAGCGCGGGGCGGTCGGAGCGGTTGATCGTGCCAGAGAGTTTGACTGAGATTTCCAACTGCTCGGCCACCGGCATCGTCAATGCCGCGCCGCTCAGGTTGGTGAAAGAGAAGACTGCCGAAACCCGCTCGCCGAGGTAGTAGCCGGTCTTGGTCGCGCCCGTGGCGGCATCAACCGTTGCGACCTCGAACTTCAGGGGAAGAGTCTGCGCCGAGGTCACGAACGCCCCCAGCCCGCACTGGAAGAGCAGTGTGAGCGTGAGCAGCGCGACCAACGGACGCCGGTGCGTCGAACTGTGCATGTTTAAGGTATTCATCGTTTCCGCCCCCGCAGTCTTAAGATGCTGTCATCGGCAAAAGTGTCGTCGCCGTCCGGACGGGTGACGGGTACTTGATCGGCGGTGCGGTGCATCAGCCCGCGAATCCAGTGATCAGTCTCCTTCGGGTCGGTTTCAGTGGCCGGACCGAAGAGCACGTGGTCGCTGGCATGGCCGATCTCATGCCGCCCGACGATCCTTCTGCGCGCGTCGGTCGCCGTCTGGTTGAGGAAGACGAAGGCGAACTTCAGATTGCCGAAATTCGTCTCGAACGCCTGCACCGTCTGATGCTTAATAGTGCCCGCAGGCAGGTTCGCTACCAGGTCAGTCCACTCGCTGTTCGGGTCGATGTTGGGTCCGGTGAAGTTGCCCGCCGCGTCCT
>DASWNS010000646.1:0-3600 GCA_036399115.1 Pyrinomonadaceae bacterium
CGGCTTCGTGGGCGTGCCGCATTCCGGGCAGAACTTGGCTTTGCCGACATCCACGCCGCAAGAGATGCAGAGCAGTGCTTGCTCTGCGCCGCCGGAGCTTTGCGCCTGCGCGGGGGCTTTCACGTAAGCGTCTGCGCTCATGTCGATCTTCGAAGCGTAGTCGGTCTGCAAGGCTTTCTCGTGGAGTTGCTGGCGCGCGGCTTCGGCTTTGGCGTTGGCGTGTGAAGAGGCGAGTTCTTCCTGATAGTCCGGCGCGCAATCTTCGCACTGCCCGGCGCTTGTGTTCCAGCAAACTTCCGGGCAGACCCACTTGCCGCAGCGCGAGCATTGATGGAAATGGCCTTTGCCCTCTCCGACCGCTTTGGCGAGCGCATCGTCGTGCGCCTTGCCGCCGACCGAACGCTGTATGTCGTAAGCGGAATTTCCGGCGGTGCTTGCCCAGCCGCCGAACAGGTCGCCTGCCGCGCGCAACAGCGACCCCGCCGTGCCGATGGTCGAAGGCTGAAAACGCGACATGTAACCGTTGCCGCACTTGTCGCAGTAAAACTTGAATTGATAACCACGGTCGGTAGACAGGTCTTCATAATTGCTTACGAACTGCACCAACGCCATGCGCGAAACCTCCGATTGTATTAGCGTCTGACGCGCCGTAGATGAGAGCCGCGCGAGCGCGTCTTCCGCCGATATTTTATTCATTCAAACTTCACTTGTCACTGCTTTTCGCTTCGACCCAGAGCCTCTCCATTTCGTCGAGCGTGGCGGCATCGAGCGACTGGCCGCGCGCTGCGAGGCCGCGTTCGATGTGGCGAAAGCGACGTCGGAATTTGCGGTTCGTCAACTTCAAAGCGGCTTCGGGTTCGACCTTCAAATGGCGTGCAATGTTCGTTACGACAAAGAGCAGGTCGCCCAACTCTTCGCGCACGCGCGCCTGTGCCGCCTCGCTCGTCGCGGCAGCGTCGCCCGCGTTATCGTCCGCGACGCTCTCTTCGATAGCGGCTTTGAGTTCGTCAACCTCTTCGTGCAACTTGTCGAAAATCTGTTCGATGTTCTGCCAGTCGAAACCGACGCGCGCCGCTTTCGTCGTCAGTTGGTGCGCTTCCATGAGCGCGGGCGCTTTCGCGGAGATGCCGTCGAGCAGAGACGACTCCCCGGCGGCCTCGCTCTTTCCGGCGGCGCGTTTCTCTTCGGCCTTGATCGCTTCCCAGTTGCGCAAGACCTCCGCCGAATCCTGTGCGCTCGCGTCGCCGAAAACGTGCGGGTGGCGGCGCACCATCTTCGTGTGGATCGCTTCCACCACGTCGTCAATCGTAAACTCGCCGCGCTCCGAGGCGACCTGCGCGTAGAAGACGATCTGAAACAAGAGGTCGCCGAGTTCGCCGCGCAACTCTTCCGGGCGACCCTCGCGCGCTTCTTCGACGGCCTCGAAAGCCTCGTAGGCTTCCTCCAACAGCATCGGGGCGAGCGTGGCGTAGGTCTGTTCGCGGTCCCAGGGGCAGCCCTCAGGGGAGCGTAAAGTAGCCATCAAGGCGACGAGATCGTTAAATGTGACGGGCATAGATTTGTTCGGCAGCAGTGCGCGGTTGAAAATTCAAAACGTGTTGTCAGAACGTCGGTGGCGCAAGTCTAAAACGTAAAAGTCTATTGTTCCAAGCCGGGTTGGGGAGAATTGTGTTCCGGCGAGAAGCCGCCCGGCTGCTTCTCGCCACGCAGTTCGAGTCGCTTGAGACGGCGGGGCGATGCGGCGATTTCCGCCGATTTTCACTCGCTTTAATGTACGTTGTCGGGTGGACAAAGCGAAGTGCGAAGTTGTTTAATTGGTTCCATTCTCCTCAAAAACGTATGTAAGGGCGGGTCGGGTTATGGTAGTAGCCGCGTTCATTTTCGGGATCATTATTCTATTTTTCTCGTTCTGCTTCCTCATACTTTATGTCCGGAGCCATAAGTCCATGCGAGAAAATCATAGCACTCTGGCAAGACAGCGGGAGCGGCAATTGAAGTTTCAAGCCGAGCTACAGTCGCGGATGGAGAGGGACACACGCGAGTATGAAGAAGCGCGTCAAACCCTGCTCAAGCAGGCGGGCGATGACGAACGCGACCGCCAGAACATAGAGCACGCCGCCTGACAGCAGCGCAGACTGTTCCTCCACGCACGGGCAAGCGTTCGCTATGTGAAAACCCTGTCTCTCTCTCTACGCACGCGCCGTCTGTTCGCGCGTCCCGCCATACCTTACGAACTTATTTCAAAACGACGACGCGCCGCACAAGGCTGCAAGCCTCCTTTTTGCGTCTCCCTTGAGACATTGATCTTCACGCGGCAGGCGCAGAGAGACGAAGAAAGGCGGCAGGTCTGCGCGCCCTTCGTTCGCGCTCGCTGCGAGTTGGTCTTGAAGCCTTTCTTGCGGCTGCGTCGAGGTCGGTGCTACCATCCTTGAGTAATTACCAGACCAGAAATTTTACTAATGGATGCGCGGCACAGTCAGCAGTCCGCCGTCCTGGAATTTGAGCGACGAGATGAGCGAAGAAAAACCACATTTCAAAGTTACAGACCGGCGTTTGTTCAACCCGGACGGCACGCCCCGCGATGTCGAGCGCGAGGCTGAGGCCGCCAGCGAAAGCGCGCCCGCTACCGGCGCAACTTCAACCGGAGCGGAGACGGAGACGACGGCTCAGACTCCTGCGGCCTCTTCTCCGCCCGCTGTCGACACCGCCGCGCGACCGGAGCCTTCGCCGCCCCCTCCCGTCGAAACGTCGCGTGAGCCGGATTCCGCCCCGATGCCTTCCGCTCCATCCGGCGCGGCGGGCGCGGTGGACGACCCCACGCCCTTCGCCAATCTCGTCATGTTCATCGCTTCTCCGGCAGCGGCGGCGATGGGCATGACCGAGCACCCCGGCCTCGCCCCCGGCGAACTCGATCTGCCGCTCGCCAAGCATTGCATCGACCTGCTCGGCACCATCCAGCAAAAGACGCGCGGCAACCTCGGCGTGCAGGAGGGGCAAATTCTCGAAGGGCTGCTCGCCGAGTTGCGCATGCAATACATCTCGCTCACCTCGACACAACGCGCCCCCGCGCCCCCGCGCGGCTTCACCGGCAGCGACATCACCGGCGGAAGATGAGAAGAAACCAGATCGTAAATCGTGAAGCGTAAATCGTGAATAGAGCAAACCTGTCTTCGTCTATTTACAATTTACGCTTCACGATTTACGGCTTTTGAATCTATTTACGATTCACGATTCACAAGCCATGAAATTCACTCTGCTCGGCACAGGCACTTCGACGGGCGTGCCCTCCATCGGTTGCGAATGTGAGACGTGCACGTCCGACGATGCGCGCGACAAACGCCTGCGCGTCTCCGTGCTCGTCGAGCACGACGGGCAGAGCGTCCTGATTGACACTTCCTCCGACTTTCGCCAGCAGGCTCTCCGGCAAAAATTGAGACGACTCGACGCCGTGCTCATCACACACTGTCACGCCGACCACATCTTCGGCCTCGACGACATACGCCCGCTCAATTTTCGCCACGGCGCGCTCGGCGTCTATGCCAACGACCGCGCCTGGCGCGACATCCGGCGCATCTTCCAGTACATCTTCGAGCCGTCGCA
>DASWNS010000647.1:0-6242 GCA_036399115.1 Pyrinomonadaceae bacterium
AAGACAAAGACAGTCTGCGCCGCGTGCTGCGTCTGACGTTGGAGCACGCGGGCTACACCGTCACCGAATGCGCCGACGCGCGCGAGGCCGCGTCGGAGATCGCGCGTGCGCCCTATCGTCTCGTGCTCACGGATTTGCGTATGCCGCACGGTTCGGGACTCGACGTGCTGCATGCTGCACGCGCCGCAGACGCGGACGTGCCCGTCGTCGTGATGACCGCTTACGGCTCGATTGACGAGGCCGTGCAGGCGATGAAAGACGGCGCGCACGACTTTCTCCAGAAGCCCGTCGATTCAAACCACCTCCTGCTGCTCATCGGGCGCGCGCTCGAACAGGCGCGCCTGCGCACAGAGAATATACTGCTGCGCGAAGAGTGGTCGCGCCGCTACGGTTTCCCGCGCATCATCGGCGAATCCGACGCGATCAAACGCGCGGTCGCGGAGACGCAACGCGTCGCCACGACGGAAGCCACAGTCCTCCTGCTCGGCGAATCCGGCACGGGCAAAGAACTCTTCGCACGCGCCGTCCACCATTTGAGCCATCGCCGCGATCAACCTTTCGTCGCCATCAACTGCGCCGCCATTCCCGAAACCCTGATCGAGTCGGAACTCTTCGGCCACGAACGCGGCGCGTTCACCGGCGCGACCGAACGCCGCCCCGGAAAATTCGAACTCGCCACGGGCGGCACGGTCTTCCTCGACGAGATCGGCGAACTCCCGCTCGCAGTGCAGGGCAAACTTCTGCGCGCCATCGAAGAGAAGACGGTGGACCGCATCGGCGGGCGCATGCCCGTGCAGGTGGACGTGCGCATCGTCGCCGCGACGAACCGCGAACTGCAACAGGCGGCAGAGGCGGGCGAGTTTCGCCGCGACCTCTATTTCCGGCTCGCGGTCTTCCCCGTCGTCATTCCGCCCCTGCGCGCACGCGGCGATGACGTGGTGCTGCTCGCGCGCCACTTCGCCGCGCAGTTCGGCAGAGAGTTGCGCGGGCGCGAAGCCACGCTCACGGAGGAGTCGCTCGCCGCCTTGCAGACGCACGACTGGCCGGGCAACGTGCGCGAGTTGGAGAACGCCATCGAGCGCGCCTGCATCCTCGCAGACGCTTCCGTGCTCGACCCGCGCGACCTCAGCCTCCCCGTCGCGCGCGCAGGCGAAAACTCTGCCCACACGCCGGAGACGTTTGCCGCGCTCGATCTATCCGGCTCGCTCGTGGAAGCGACCGAGCGCGCCGTCAGTTTCGTCGAGCGGCGCAAGATCGCCGAAGCTCTCAGCGCGCACGACGGCAACAAAACACGTGCCGCCGAAACACTCGGCGTCAGTTACAAAACGCTTCTGACCAAGATTAAAGATTACGAGTTATAAAGACTGCGAGTTATAAGACTGCGAGTTATAAACCACCCAAGATGCCGCCACAGCCCGACGACGAACAGACACCATCCGAAGTTAAACCCGGCAGCAGCGCGCGCTCCACACGCGACGCAGAGGAGACTCAAAACCCTCCGCCCGCAAACGAGCCGCATCCCGGACAGCAGCGATTTCAAGAAGCGGCGAACCTGCGCGAGGTCGGCGAACGGCAGGACGCAGGCGAGATCGCGGGCGAGACTGTGCAGTCTATCGGAGCGTCGACGGGCGAGTTTCCCGGCGAGCAGGTTGATGCTGCACGCGAACGCGAAACGGAGGGCACGACGGGCAAGTATGCTTTCCTCGTCGGCGCGGGCATCCTCCTCAGTCGCATCGTCGGACTCATCCGCCAGAGAGTCTTCGCTTACTACTTCGGCAACTCCGCCGCCAAAGACGCCTTCGACGCCGCCTTCAAAATTCCGAATTTCCTCCAGAACGTCTTCGGCGAAGGCGCGCTCTCCGCGTCCTTCATCCCCGTCTACGCCAACCTGCTCGCGCACAGAGACGAACGGGAAGCAGGCCGCGTCGCCGGAGCAGTCTTCGCGCTCCTCGCGCTCGTCACTTCGATTCTCGTCCTCATCGGAGTCTTGACCACGCCCTATCTCATCAGTCTCATCGCCTATGGCTTCGAGGGCGAACGACGCGAATGGACGATCCGGCTCGTCAAGATATTTTTCCCCGGCGCGGGCTTGCTCGTGCTCTCCGCCTGGTGTCTCGGCGTGCTCAACAGCCACCGCCGCTTCTTTCTCTCCTACACCGCGCCCGTTATCTGGAATTTGACGATCATCGCCGCGCTCGTCTATTTCGGCGGGCGCGTCGGGGAGTTTCCGTTGGCCGAATATGCCGCGTGGGCTTCCGTGCTCGGGAGCGCGTTCCAGTTCGCCGTCCAACTCCCGACCGTGCTCCGGCTCGTCAAACACCTGCGCCCCGCCTTCGACACGACGAACGTGCACGTCCGCAAGGTGGCGCGCAACTTCCTGCCGGTCTTCGTCAGTCGCGGCGTGATCCAGATCAGCGCGTTCATAGATCAGAACATCGCCAGCCTGTTGCCGACCGGCGCGGTCGCCGCACTCAGCTACACGCAGAGTCTCTACACGCTGCCCGTCAGCCTCTTCGGCATGTCCGTCTCCGCCGCCGAACTGCCCGCGATGTCGAGCGCAGTGGGCAACGCGGAAGAGGTCGCCGCGCACCTGCGTCGCCGTCTCGACGCGGGCTTGCGCCAGATCGCTTTCTTCATCGTGCCCTCCGCGATGGCCTTCCTCGCCCTCGGCGACGTGATGGCCGCCGCGCTCTACCAGACGGGAAAGTTCGGACGCGCCGACGCGCTCTACGTCTGGGGCATCCTCGCAGGCTCCTCCGTCGGGCTGCTCGCCTCCACCCTCGGCAGGCTCTACTCTTCCACTTACTACGCCCTCCACGACACGCGCACGCCCCTGCGCTACGCCGTGCTGCGGATCGTCTCATCCGTCATCCTCGGCCTCCTGCTCGCGATTTACGTCCCGCCCGCGCTCGGCATCGATGCGCGCTGGGGCGTCGCCGGGTTGACCATCGCTTCCGGCATAGCCGGTTGGGTCGAGTTTTACTTCCTGCGGCGCACACTCAACGGGCGCATCGGGCAGACTGGCTTACCCTTCGCTTACATCTCAAAACTCTGGCTCGCCGCACTCCTGAGCGCAATCTTCGCCTGGGGCATCAAGCTACTCATCGGCTCGCGCCACCCCATCCTGCTCGCCGCGCTGATTCTCACGCCTTACGGGCTTCTCTATTTCGCCATCACCTCCCTGTTCAAATTGCCGGAAGCGCACACGGTCGTCGGACGTTTCACAAGGATTTTGCGCCGCGTCCGCAAATAAAGCGCGTATTTCAAGGGGAAACTGCGTCGGACTCTCTTTCACAGGGCGTCCGTCGCTCGTTGCGCCCCGGTTCACACTCTCCGCGCCTGTAAGTTTATTAAGATTTCATTCTATTTTTCGGAAACTGACGGCTATTATGGGTTTCCTTACACACAGAGAAGCCCAAACAACCTCGATACGTAGTGGCTCACATGCCTTAACTATGCGCTGGAAGTTTACTTCTTTTCAGGTTTTACAGGGATATTGTAGTTGACAGATTCAAACCAAAGGCCGGGAGAGAGAAGATATGATTCGCAGAATGTTACTTACCAGTGTTGCCGTTATGATCGTCGCTTTGGGTGTGGGGGCGCAATCCGCCCACGCCGATAGCTTAACCCTTGTCGCCGGGACGTTTCTCACGGGAAGCAATTCCGTCACAGGCAATGTGACCGTGACCATCACGGACATTGGCTCGACCGGCAATGTCAGGGTCACCATAGCTAATAACACCAATGGCGACTTAACCAATTTGGCGCTCAACTACAATACAGCCGTCACCGGGCCGATCACGATCACCAACGTCTCCGGGACAGGCCCTTCGCCGACGAGCCTGACATTCGGCACCAATAACGTGAATGCGCCGGGCGGCGCGAGGCTCGATGTGAACTTTGGTTTCCCGACGGGACAACCGGGAGGCCGTCTGAATGCAGGCGAGACTGTCTCGTTCAATATAGATGCCGCCTCCGCCCTCTTAGCCTCCGGCTTCAACACGCTCAGCGTGGGCGGCCAGCAGAATTTTTATATCATCGCGCACATTCAGGCAATCGCCGGTAGTGGCGACAGCGCGAAGCTGATCGGAGGCCCAGGCAATCCCACTCAGCCCGTGCCCGAACCTGCGACGATGATCTTGCTCGGCACCGGCCTTGCAGGCATCGCGGCGAAGATGCGTCGCAAACGCAAGATCGCCAACAACGACGAGAACGAAGCGTAAACGTTGCGGTTGTAAAGAATCTTCAAGGTAAAGGGAAAGAATCATGCGACACCTCTTCTCAAAATTGACGTTCAGCCTTATCGGGCTACTCTTTTTCAGTCTCAGCGCGGGCAGCGCGTATGCAGACGGCCTCGTGTTGCTCGGCACTGACCCGCAACACCCGTGCGGCGTGGGACGCGGTTGCGGCAGCGCTCGTGCACCGCATGTCCTCTCAATTCAAAATCACACGACCGCCACGGGCGCGGTCGGCAGGTCGGTGAGTTCTCCGAACACGGACGTAATGACCGGAGACTGGACGCGAGGCAGCAACACGCAGACGGTCAGCCTCACGCAAATCGGGGCGACTCAAGCCAGCCAGATACGCATCTACTTCGACATCATCGAGCCGAGCGCTGGAACCAAAAGCGATGTCACGCTCAATTCCCTGGTTCTGACCGCCTTCAACACGTCCGGAGCCGAAGTTTTCAGAGCCGAGCTTGTCAGTCCGGGTCAGAATTTCCAGATGGTCGGAAATGGTCAGGGCACTTCGGATTACACGTTCGGACTCGATGCGGCAGCGGCGGCGCGATTGCAGGCCGCCATCGCGGCCAACCCGAATCTGCGCCTCGGATTGATTGCCAGTGTTTCGCGTGCGGATGGCGGGCCGGAGAGTTTCTTCATCGGTGCAGAGGGAAATCCGCCTGCGGCTGTGCCCGAACCTGCGACGATGATCTTGCTCGGCACCGGCCTTGCGGGCGTCGCGGCGAAGATGCGTCGCAAACGCAAAACGGACTAAGATTCAGCCTCCAAATACCATCAGAGCATCTGTCACGACGTTAGCGAGCGCGTTAATTTCGCTCCCGTCTCTAGCTGGAAGAATAAACGGGCGAGCCGCATTCAAGCAGTGCGGCTCGCCTGTTTTTTTAAGTTCAACCGGGAATTTTTCTGGAAGTGGCCGCGAGATATTCCTGGAAGTATTTGAGAATTTTCTGGAAGTACTTCCGTATTGAGTCTTTAAACGCAGTCAAAGGATTGAAAATTGAAGTATTTGGCGGTATAAGGGCTGCGCATCCTCAACCGTCTGGAAAGACAAATCAAGGGTTTTTGCTCCGCCCCTGATTCTTCGAGAGTCGGCGTCCAAAGTGCGGTTCGGCGATGCTCTCCTACGCTTCAGCGCGTTTTTGTCCCTGTGCCGGACGGCTTTCCGAAGTCGTTTTTGAGGCCGGAGGACGTTGTGATTTAGTTCAAATTTCCGTAAAAGGGTCCACGGAGGCAGAGTTACACCATGAAAATTTTCGCTACGATGCTCAAACCATTCGCCATGAGCATTGCTCTACTCGCCATTTTCGCCGCCGGTCAAACAATCGCTAAAGCCGATCCGGTGACGGTTTCGGGAACTTCGACAGGAACGATCACCGGCTCGGTCGCTAGTTACCTGTCTTTTACCGGCAACACCTTCACCGCGACGACCGCTGGCGGCGTCGGTTCGTTCAGCGGCGCTGATCGCATCGGCACTTTCACGCTGTTGTCTACCCCGACTGACACGCCTGTGAACGGTGCTTTCACTCTCAATCTAACCTTCACCGCCCCGTCGGGAATCAACGGCGGCCAAGCGGCGACATACACCGCGACCGTGTCGGGCGTTATCTCGACGCCCAACGTCGGCGGCGTTCAGATCGTGTTCGACAACCCGATTCAAACCTTCACGTTCGCTAACGCGAGCGGAAGCGGTTCCTTCTCTATCGAACTGCCGAAGATTTTCGTCCAGTCCGGCGATACGGCCAACTTAACCGCTGGTTTAACCGGCAATCAGGTGGCGGCGGTGCCCGAACCGGCTACGATGATCCTGCTCGGCACGGGTCTGGCCGGAGTGGCTGCACGCATCCGCAAACGGCGTAAAGGGGAAGCGAGCTAGTTTTCCCAAATAACGCACTGCGCCTGAAAGAAACCTTAAAACTCTCCTCTTCGGTTGCAGGCCAAGCGAGCCGGATTAGTTTCGACTAATCCGGCTCGTTGCTATTTTGCGCGCCCATTTTGCCC